>JBPCWT010000417.1:0-12731 GCA_051009255.1 Ruegeria sp.
TCGGCGAAACAAACAGGAAGCTGGCGTTTTGATCAACAAATCGCCGGATTAGCCATGGGCACGCGATCCTATCAATCTTTGGGCGATGACGTGTAACCCATAGCGTTCGCCCGGCAATTGGTGCCGGGATAACGGATGCAGGCACGCGTGGCGCATCAGGATGATCGCGCCATGCAAACATTCCACCTTCTAGGTACTCTGCGTTTTCGCCCTCGCTCCTTAACCATGCCGCAACACCTTGGCTAAGTTTCTTACCTTTCTGACACGTGATGACGCAGTGCTGTCCCTGCACCAAGTTTATTAGACCGTCGATGTCGGTATGAGAATGACGGATCGATCCCGGGATCAAAAAAGGGTCATCCTTGAAATCCGGATCGATGCAAACATCAACGATTATTAGCGCTTGCGGCGTACCGATCAGGCGAAGAAGTTGTTGAGTGGTGATAGCATTGGGCGCGGCCATGGCATGTCTCCTTACAGAATTGGATACACGCGAAACTTAGGCTGTCGCCTCACGGGGCGTTCGCAAGATTACCCCATAAACCTGTGATAGCGAAATTTTCCGGTGGGTCAAGACGCATGAGGGAATGCCTCAGGCCCAATCCAATTTCTGGCCGGTCATACAAATGGGCAACGTATCTTCTGGAAATTGGCCAAGTTGTTCGAATAGTGAGATGAAATTGAACTGATTATAAGTCTCGGTAATCTTACCATCCTGAATCCGTGACATCACATGCCCCGTTACATAAATTGGTTCGCCACTGTCAGCCCGCGAGGTGTGAACTTGATAAACGGCTGAAACCCAATCTTTATCTTCGACCACTTTCGTAAGATCCACTTGGATTTCGCCCAGCAGGTGACGGAATGCAACAACCAGATCCTGAAGTTCTTGTATGCCGACATGAAGGTTCGGTATCAGTTCTTCGGCATTGGTGCCGGGGGCATAGAAATCGCCGATGGCGTCGGTATTTCCCTTCTCCCAGACCTCGTTATACCAAGCTTTCAGCAGTTCTGAGTTCGTCATTTCGGCTCTCCGTTCTTTGGTGCGGACGATGGCCGACATCAATGAACAAAACCTGAATTCCCCTAAAAACGGGGAATTCGTCAAAGCCTTAAGTGGGAAAATGCAGGTTTCTGTTGCCAGGTACCTGCGAACCCCGCCTTACGCGGCTAGGCGCAAGGACTTAAGTTTCGGTCTTGCTACTGCTTACGCAGCAACTGCAACCGGAGCACGATTGTCATTTGCAATTGTACTGTTTGGGCCGGTACGGTGGCACCCCGCCGAGACAAAGCTAACCCCTTTAGACGTTCGTCGATCCTATTTCGGCCCCATGATCCCCAAATGAAGGATTTTGGTGGAGCCGCCGGGTACCGCCCCCGGGTCCGATCCGCTTATTACGAGCGCGTTTATGTCCATAGTCCCTAAGGACGATTCATATATAGGGTAGGTGATCAGGTGATGCAAACCAAGAAGCAGGTTTCGCACAATCTTTATATTTTAACACCTTAGCTTGCTTTGCTAAAGTTTGCGGCTATCAGCCAAACGGCAATCACGGCTTCGATTCCACCGAATGTCAGCGCCTTGATCATGGGCGGGTTGTCTAGGGCCAGCGAAACGAACCTACCAAGTGCCGCGCCAGAGTAGACGATCCCCAACATGACATAAGCCATTGGATTGTTGAGCAATAGGACCGCCAAGCCCGTCACGACAAACAGTCCGCCAACCGAAGCGCGCATTTCGCTGAGGCCCATTGTGCTGTTGGTTGGGGCCAAATCCAGTGAGGTTGCCGTCCAGGATGGTGCCAGAAAACCAAACAAGCCAAAACCGATGGTTAACAGCGCGGCCAGTACGTTGATTGCTGAAATCATTTTATTCTCTCTTTACAGCCGGTTCGCGTTAATAGCCTAGACCGCAATATGCAAAAGGAAAGCGCCTAGATCGCCGACCAAAGTCCAAGTGCACCGACAAGTAACAAGCTAAGCCCCCAAATGAGTTCAAGGTCGAACCAGCTGCGGGACAGGAATTGCAAACCCAGCCAGCGATATACGGCAAATGCCATTGCCCCGCCACCCGCTATCATTGCCGCCGTATGCGCCAGTGCGACACCCAGTGTAAGGGCCGCGTTGTTCGCCATAATTTCAGAAGCTGCCAGATGCCCTGTATCAAGTTCATCCAAACCGCAAAGACCAAGGTATATCGGAACAAGCATTAATGCCGCGCCATGAGCCAAAGCCACCAGGAATGACCAAAGTGCGACCCTACTGGGTGGAATTCGAGACAGAACCCGGGGGTGACGGCGCATTATTAGAATGTACAGGCCCGCCGCGATAACCGCGATGGCCGCACCAATGCGAATTTCACGCTGATAATCTACAAGGGCGGTCATAAGAGCGAATGGGAGAATAACACCCAACATAGCCAGGAAATGCCCGCCTGCCAATGCCGCCAATGATTTCCACAGCGCCGATTGCTGCCGCTCCATCATCGCGGCAGAAACTGCAAGCGGCCAACCCATACCCGGGTTTAACCCATGATACAGGCCGCTTAAGACAACGGCCAACCAAAGGCCGGCCGTTGTTGTTAGCAAGAATTCCAATTCAGGCCGACGGGTAGCAGAAACTGTCGGTAGAACAATCGCCACCTTCCAATCGAATCTGGTGGCTGCGATATCCGTCAGGGAATTCAACCCAGAAATTCGGATCCAGCGTCAAACCTCCGTCTTTACCGACATCGGCCTTGACCATCGCGGCACCGCGGTCACCGGGATAAAACTGGTCATCCCAAGTGGAATACAGCGAATTGGTCCAGTAAACCCGATTTCCATCGCGGCTGATCTCGACCATTTGCGGGCCATATCCAAACTCTTTGCCGTTAGGATGCTTGCTCTTTTTGACGATACCGCCAATTTCAACCTTACCGGCCAATTTGGGATTCATTGGGTCTGAAACATCGTATTGATGCATCTCGCCAGTGCCCCAACACGCGACGTAAAGGTACTTGTCATCCAAACTCAGGTCGATGTCCGTTACCAAAGGTGGGACAGCCGCAAAGCCCTTGAGCATTTCTGGCAGGTCATCGGGATCGGCTGGCTGCGGGTCGATGGTAATGGTTTTCTTGGCCTCAAAAGTTCCATCCGAGTTTCGCCACCATGTAAATATCGCACCTTGCAAATTAGTTGTATCTACAACCACACCGCAGAAGCCATGTTGGCTGACCGGGTCATGGGCGGGGCGTATTTCCAAGGCCATCTGATGGTTTTCTCCCAGGTCGATGGTCTGAATATTGGTACGGTTTCGCAGGTTCCAGAAATGGATGCTGTGACCATATTTGTTAGACAACAAATCCTCTGGAACCAGCCCGTTCTCGAACTGCGGCGGCAGCCCCCATTCCGAGCTTACCATGTAATCCCGTGGCAGGTTCCACCAGAAATCATAGTGCTTGTCCTGAACCCCACGCTCGATCTCGTATCGGCCAATAATATCGAACGTTTCACAATCCATGATGAAAATACCCGGCGGTCCATCAATACCATCAGGGCCACCGCCGCCCAATGTGCTGACATAAATCCCTTCAGGGCCACAATGAATTGTGTGGGGACGGGAATACCCGGTTTTCGCAAATACTTCCTCAGGCTCGATGATCTTGTGGATTTTTGCATCCAATGGATCTTTGACGTCTACAACATAAATGCGACTGGAGCGAATACCCGGGATGATCAAATAGCGACGTTCAAGAAACGCGTGGCCGCTAAGCGGCGACAACGAAGATGAACATGCGTTCCATCCAAAATGGTGAAATTCGTCGCCCTTTTCGGGCATTATGACAGAGTGGACTATCTTTCCGAAATCGTCCGACTTTGGATCAACATTTACGACCGCCAATCCGTCCGGTTGCGAAAAATCAGGGCTAAGCATTAAGGTGAAAGCCAGCGTTTCAACTGGGCCTTCCATTGCCAATTTGGCCGATGGATAAAACGTACTATCCGGTCTAAGGTTCATAACTTCCTCCCGTAATTCATTGATATTTAATTTTTTATGAGAGTTCCGGTCTTTACGCCGGGCGCCATGCTGCCTGTCACAGTGTTTGTTTGAGCAACGGTTTGCGTCAAGAACCTTTTTTTGTTGTCTGTTCAGGAATGTTTTCGACGGCGTTCTGCAACGTCAGTCGCCAGCTGCCGAGTGTATGATTCCAGCTTGACCAAAGCCGCATCAACGGCAGGCGCGTCACGGTCATCAAGGGCGTCCGCAATGTTGTTGTGCAGGGCAATGATTTCTTCGCGTGATCGCGCCGTAAAGGTAATCATATTCATTAGCGGTTGCATTGCCTCGACCGCGCCAGCGAGTTGATAAGACAAAACAGGATTACCAGCGCCATCAACCAGCGCCCGGTGAAAAGCCACGTCCGAGGCACAAAATGCCTCATCAGTTAAGCCCGGTTGGGATTGGCGAAAAATCTCAGCCCGCATGGTTGCCAGTTGATCGGCTGTTCGACGTTCAGCAGACAAATGCGCGCAAGCACGTTCCAGCGCATAACGCGCTTCGCAGGCGGTATCAAAACTTACCGCGTTCATCGACAACAACAGGGTAGAGGTTGTAATCTGCTGCGAATGTGCATCTTCAAAGTTCAAGCGATTAACAAACGCACCGCCCGTTGCGCCGCGCTGCGTTCGGATCAACGATTGTGCAGCAAGACGTTTGAGAGCTTCGCGAACAGTTGAGCGGGAAACTTGAAACTGATCTGCCAACTCGGCCTCTGACGGCAGTCGTTCGTCAACAATCAAATCGCCTGACACAATTGCATCCCGGATAGCCTGCGCTATCTGAGCAGAAAGATCTGCTGGGTTTTGTGGATCTATTTTCATCGGTTTTTATCGCAGTACTGCATTTTTTATTTGTCTGACATTTAAAAGTCTGACATTTGAAAAGCAAGTGGTTGAGTCGGGCATGAGAAAGGGTGAGCCGTGCTGTCAGACCGCATCAGATCCATGACTGCCCCTCATTGGCTATTGCTGTTTGTGGCAATAGTAGTTGCGTGGTCCGCATTGTATATGATGTCGGTTTCAACCGAATTACGCAATTTATCAGCTATTTACGGGGCAGAATTCTGGTCGCAACTTTGTATTGTGACGCCCGACGCGGCGGGGTTCATGCGCGTGTTCTTAATGTGGGTTCTGATGTCTGCCGCTATGATGGCGCCCACAGTTTTGCCGGCTTTGGCAACTTATGAAGAGCTTGGGCAAAGCGGGGCGGCAACGCGATTTAGTCATCTGATTGGTGGCTATTTTGCTGTTTGGCTGGGATTTTCTGTTTTTGCGGCAGCGTTGCAGATGGCATTTTATCAAATTGGGATAATTGATCCCCTAGGGCAAAGCGGTACGCGGTGGTTTTCAGCAGGAATGCTTGCGATTGCAGGCCTGTACCAGTTTTCGCCAGTTAAAGACGCGTGTCTGGACAAGTGCCGCTCTCCCATGATGTTTTTCATTTCTCATTGGGATGAGGGTCCGTGGAAAAACGGGATTCGACTGGGGTTGGTTTGCCTAGGGTGCTGTTGGGCACTGATGCTTTTGGCATTTGTCGGCGGTGTCATGAACCTAGCATTCATGGGTTTGGCAACAGTTATCATGGTTTTGGAAAAACTGCCCGATTTGGGGCGTTTAGTTACCCGACCGCTGGGCGGAGTGCTGATTACGGCTTCGCTTGCGGTTGGGCTTGGATTGATTTGAGGAGGAATTGAGATGGCAAATGATCGCCTTGAAGTAGCAGAAAAAATTGACAGCCGCCATCCGGCTGCAGAACGCAAGGATCCCGGATTGACCCCGTGGTCAATCAAGGGTGAGCTTGTACTGAACTGCAATTGCACAGTTTTTTGCCCTTGTGTTGTGTCCCTGGGAAAGCACCCACCAACCGAAGGTCATTGCCAGACCTGGGGTGGCGTCCGTATCGACAACGGTCATTATGGTGACGAAGATCTGTCTGGTCTGAACATTGGTTTGCTGATTGAAATTCCGGGTATGATGGCCCGCGGAAACTGGAAGGCCGCCATTTTCATCGATGATCGCGCAACGCACGAGGCATTTGATGCGCTAGTCAAAATCTTTTCCGGGCAGGCGCGCGGTACAACCGGGCTGTTTTCGGTCCTGGTTGGAGAGTTTCTAGGGGCCGAGCGGCAGCCGGTTACTTATGAAAACGACGGTAAAAACCGCCACATTACTGTTGGTAAGAAAATCCAGGGCACCGTGTTCCCGGTCGAAGGCAAGAACAAGGATCAGGACATCGTAATCTCGAACACCGAATATTGGATGGGTCCGGACATTACCGTTGCAACATCCAGTAAGGGCCGTGTTCGCGCATTTGGCAGGGTTTGGGATTTTGCTGGCAGCTCAGCCGAAATATGCCAGATTGATTGGCACGGCCCACGCTGAAGACCGTTAATTTATTTTAAAACGATGGATTAGGCATGGCAATAATCACTCCGAGTCGGCGTGTGCGTAGAACGCCATTTTCCCCCGGTGTCGAAGTCGCCGGGGTAGGTGGGTACACAGTTTACAATCACATGCTGCTGCCAACGTTTTTCGAAAACGTCGAGGCGGACGCAGAACATCTGAAGAAACATGTTCAGGTTTGGGATGTTTCATGTGAGCGGCAGGTTGAAATCAAGGGACCAGACGCCTTGCGGCTTATGAAACTGCTTAGTCCGCGCGATATGGACCGTATGCAGGCGGATCAGTGTTACTATGTCCCGATTGTTGATCATAATGGCGGAATGTTGAATGATCCGGTTGCTGTAAAACTCGCTGAAGATCATTACTGGATTTCGGTTGCTGACGGCGACCTTTGGCAGTTTGCTCTTGGTATCGCCATTGCTTTGGACTTGGACGTCGACGTGGGCGAACCTGATGTTTCACCGCTGGCGGTGCAAGGACCCAAGGCCGAAGATTTGATGGCGAGGGTATTTGGGGATTCCGTTCGGGATATACAATTCTTCCGCTACAAACGTTTGCCATTTGAAGACCGGAATTTCGTCGTCGCGCGATCTGGTTGGTCCAAACAAGGTGGGTTTGAAGTCTATGTGGATGACTCGGACTATGGCATGCTATTGTGGGAGGAATTGTTCGCAGTTGGGCACGATTTGAACGTCCGCGCAGGTTGTCCAAACAGCATCGAACGGATCGAAAGCGGGTTACTGAGCTTTGGATCTGACATGAGGCGAGAAAACACGCCTTACGAATGTGGATTGGGCCGCTTTTGCAACTCGCCCGAAGATTTCATTGGCAAGGCCGCGCTTGCCGATCAGAAACTGAACGGCCCACCGCAACAAATCCGGCCAATTGTCATCGAGGGTGAGATTGAGCCCTGTTCTGACGCATGGTCAGTAATTGCGGATGGTCAGCGTGTTGGGCAAGTGACATCAGCAATGTATTCACCTCAGTTTGGAGTGAACGTGGCCATTGGCATGGTGGAACGTTCACATTGGGCACCGGGAACACGGATCGAGGTGATGACAGATCACGGTATGCGTTGGGCCGTTGTTCAGGAAAAGTTTTGGCGTTGAGTATCAGTTAGAACCGCCATCATATCTGGCATGAAACAACGGGCGCGCATGGGCGTCCACAAGAAGGAGCTAAATAATGTTCAATGCGCTACTCGTTGAAAAGGATGAGGAAAGCGGAAAAGCCTCTGCTTCAATTCGGCAAATATCAGAGGATGATCTGCCGCACGGAGAGGTCACGGTTGCGGTAGAGTTCTCGACCGTAAACTACAAAGACGGTCTGTGCATGAGTGCCAATGGCGGCGGTTTGGTTAGGAACTACCCCCACGTGCCCGGCATCGACTATGCCGGAACCGTCGAGGCATCGGACGACAGCCGATACAAGCCCGGGGACAAGATCGTTCTGACTGGCTGGCGCGTAGGTGAGGCGCATTGGGGTGGCTATTCGCAGAAATCCAACGCCTTGGCAGACTGGCTGGTGCCGCTACCGGACGGATTGGACACGCGACAGGCCATGGCTGTCGGTACCGCTGGTTTCACCGCGATGCTGGCGGTTATGGCGCTAGAGGATCAGGGGTTAACGCCTGACCGTGGGCCAGTGTTGGTTACAGGTGCTGCTGGCGGCGTCGGTTCTGTTGCAACGGCGATACTGGCCAACCTCGGTTACGAAGTTGCTGCGGTTACCGGTCGTGCGGAAACTGCCGATTATCTAAAGTCACTCGGCGCGTCGACGATAGTCCCGCGTGAGGATTTGAATGAAACCACCAAGCGCCCGCTGGAAAGCGAAATTTGGGCAGGGTGCGTTGATGCAGTCGGCGGGGCGATGCTGGCCCGTGTTCTGGGCCAGATGAAATATGGGTGTTCGGTTGCCGCTGTTGGCCTTGCTGGCGGTGCTGCGTTGCCTGCCACTGTTATCCCGTTCCTGTTGAGGGGGGTTAACCTGCTGGGCATTGACAGCGTAATGCAGCCTTATGAAAACAGGGTTCGTGCGTGGCAGCGTATCGCCACGGATTTGCCGATGGATAAACTGGAAGCAATGATCCATCCGGCCAACCTTGGTGATCTGCCACATTTGGGGGCTGATATTCTGAAAGGCCAGGTCAAGGGCAGAGTTGTCGTTGATGTAAACGCCTGATTGCGGTCCAAAGTTTGAAACTGCCCGGTCAGTGTTCCGGGCAGTATTTCTATTCGCGAAAAACTTTGAAAAAGGCTGGAAACACCTCTCGCATTTGACGCAATTCCTGTCCATGATTGCTATACATCCCATTTGCGATGGCTTATGACCCATCCAAACAGCACTTGAATTACGGGGAGTGAGCAGCATGTCTGACGACTTCGAACTGGACACCGATGATCTGCAGCGTCGCATGGACGGCGCGATGGCGAATCTCCGAACCGAATTTGCATCTCTGCGAACTGGTCGAGCATCCGCATCGATGCTGGAGCCCGTGATGGTTGATGCTTACGGATCGATGACACCGATTAACCAAGTGGGGACTGTAAATGTCCCCGAACCAAGAATGGTTACGGTAAATGTCTGGGATAAGTCATTGGTTGGTAAAGTGGAAAAAGCCATTCGTGAAAGCGGTCTGGGAATTAACCCGCAGCTGAACGGAACAATCATCATGCTGCCAATTCCCGAATTGAACGAAGAGCGTCGCCGCGAACTGGGAAAAGTCGCAGGCCAGTATGCAGAGCACGCCCGCGTTTCGATCCGAAATGTTCGTCGTGATGGCATGGACCAGATCAAAAAGGCCAAGGCCGACGGCATGTCAGAAGATGATCAAAAGTTTTGGGAAACCGAGGTTCAGGAGTTGACCGATACAATGATCAAGTCGGTGGACGACGCTTTGGAGACCAAGCAATCAGAGATTATGCAGGTCTAACCCAGAATATGCCGAAAGATCCCCATAACGCCCCACCGGTTGGTCCCCGTCATGTAGCCATAATCATGGACGGAAATGGACGTTGGGCACAGGCGCGCGGGCGGCCGCGGCTTTTCGGACATCATGCCGGCGCGCGGCGTGTGCGGGAAGTGGTTGAAGCATGCCCCGGTCTTGGGATCAAATATCTGACAGTGTTTGCCTTTTCGACCGAGAACTGGAAACGAACGCAGGTCGAAGTGGCCGGGTTGATGAGTTTGTTTCGTCGCTACATCATCAAAGAAACCCAGACATTGAAAGAAAACGGCATTCGCGTGCGGTTCATTGGTGACAGGGTTCGGCTGGATTCGAAACTAGTTGAGTTAATGGACACCTTGGAGCATGAAACGCGCGAAAACGATCTGGTCCATCTGACTGTCGCCTTGAATTACGGTGGCCGGGACGAGGTTGCCCGCGCGACAAAACGCCTGGCCCGGGATGTGGCTGACGGGCGTCTGCGACCAGAAGATGTAGATGAAGAAACTCTGCCCAGGTATCTGGATACCCACGTTCTTCCGGATCCGGAACTGGTGATACGAACCAGTGGAGAGGCGCGGATTTCCAACTTTCTTCTCTGGCAATCTGCTTACTCCGAATACGAATTTATCGACACGCTGTGGCCGGATTTCACGGCGGCGGAACTGGAGAGACTGTGCCAGAATTTCGGATCGCGAGAGCGCCGGTTCGGAGCGGTCCCGGCATGAGCGAAGGCCGATGGTCTGACTTAACGGCCCGGGTTCTTTCCGCCCTGGTTTTGATTGCTGTCGGAGCAGTTGAGGTCTGGTTGGGCGGTCTGTGGTTCGAGGCCTTTATTGCCGCGGCCTGCGGATTGATGATTTGGGAACTTGTCCAAATGATTGAGCCCGGGCGTAAAAGCACGGCACTCCAGCTTGGTCTTCTGACAGCTGCGGCGGTTGTGTTTAGCTACCATTTGCCAGATGTCTTCAAACTCCCTGTGTTGATTGCTCCTGCGCTTGTTGGCGCGGGGCAAGTGACCCGTGCTCGGGGAACCTATGCCGTTTTTGCGATTTGGATCGCTGCGGCAGGACTTGGGTTCATTTCGATCCGTGAAAATATGGGGTTCGGCTGGATGGTCTGGTTGATCTTGGTTGTGGTCGCGACGGATGTAGCCGGATACTTTGTTGGCAAGACATTTGGCGGGCCAAAATTTTGGCCGAAAGTCAGCCCAAAGAAAACCTGGTCCGGCACCGCTGGCGGTTGGGCAGCGGCTGGCTTGGTCGGTGCGGGTTTTGCCGTTTATGCAGGGTTCGGCCTTACGCTCGTGCTCATCTCGGTTCTTGCGTCGATGGCAAGCCAGGCAGGTGACATAGTAGAAAGCGCGACCAAACGTAAGTTTGGGGTAAAGGACAGCTCAAACCTTATACCGGGACATGGTGGGTTTCTGGATCGGTTCGATGGAATGATGGGGGCCTCGCTGTTTGTTCTTGTTGCCGGGCTATTCTATTCACCCGGGGGAATGTAATGCGTCGGGTTTCGATTTTTGGCGCTACAGGTTCGATCGGGCAAAATACAATTGATCTGATCGCGCGAAAGCCCGAAGAATACGACGTTGTTGCGCTTACTGGCGGATCAAACATCGCCCAACTTGCCAGCGATGCGCACAAGCTGGGCGCGGAGTTGGCAGTTACGGCATACGAAGACCGTCTTGACGATCTTCGCGACGCGCTGGCGGGTACTGGTGTGAATGTGGCAGCAGGGCAGGCGGCCTTAACCGAGGCGGCATCACGTCCGGCAGATTGGGTTATGTCCGCAATTGTTGGATCCGCTGGTTTGGCCCCGGGGCTTGCCGCGCTTAGACAAGGTTCCACGCTGGCCTTGGCAAACAAGGAAACGTTGGTATGTGCGGGTAAACTGGTACTGGAGACGGCTGAGGCAAACAGCGCACAGTTGTTGCCAGTGGATAGCGAGCATTCCGCCGTGTTTCAGGCGCTTACCGGCGAAGATATAGCGGCGGTAGAGAGGATAATAATTACTGCAAGTGGTGGCGCGTTCAGAGACTGGCCTTTGCAGGAGCTTGCCGGAGCAACTGTCGAGCAGGCCTCCTGTCACCCAAATTGGAATATGGGCCAGCGGATCACAATCGACAGCGCATCTATGTTTAACAAGGCATTGGAAGTCATAGAAACAAAGGAATATTTTGGGGTAAAGCCAGGTGTCATAGAGGTTATCGTACACCCAGAATCGATGGTTCACGCGCTGGTTGGGTTCCGCGATGGAGCCTTGATGGCTCATCTGGGTGCACCGGACATGCGTCACGCTATTGGGTACGCGTTGAATTGGCCAGAACGACGCGACCTGCCAGTCGAAAGGCTGGACCTGGCTGAAATGGCACAGTTGCATTTTCGTGCGCCCGATGAAACACGGTACCCAGCCTTACGTTTAGCGCGTCAGGTGATGGAACGAGGCGGATTGTCAGGCGCTATCTTTAACGCGGCAAAGGAACGGGCGTTGGACCTTTTCATCGCTCACAAAATCGGATTTTTGGATATGGCGGACGCCGTAGAAGCGGTTCTGGACCGATTTGAGGCAAGTAATGGCCTTATTGACGCCGAAATGAACCTTGATAACGTTCTAAAGACGGACCATCTGGCACGTATATGGGTGGATGAAACCGTTATCGAGCGAGCAGGATAGTAAATTGGATATTGTTTCCCTGATCCCGCAGTTTGGCGGTCTGGTTTATACAGTTGTTGCATTTGTGGTGGCGCTGTCAGCAATTGTAGCGGTTCATGAATATGGCCACTACATCGTTGGCAGGTGGTCCGGAATTCATGCAGAAGTGTTTTCAATAGGATTTGGCCCGGTTTTATGGAGCCGCATCGACAAGCGCGGCACCCGCTGGCAAATCGCTGCATTGCCCTTTGGTGGATATGTGAAATTTCTGGGTGATGCGAACGCAGCGTCCGGCAAAGACGAAGACGTTATGTCCGAGATTTCACAGCAAAGCCCGGAAGAGTTGCGCCGCACCATGCACGGTGCCCCCCTATGGGCGCGTGCGTCCACCGTTGCGGCAGGGCCGGTCTTTAACTTTGCCATGTCTATTCTCGTGTTTGCCCTGATTTTTTGGTCGCAGGGGGTATCAAAAGAACCCCTGACGGTCGGCGAATTGAAGCCGTTGCCCGGAACCGTGCAAGAATTGCAGGAAGGCGACGAAATTGTCGCGATCGAAGGAATTTCCACGCCAACCGCCGAAGATGATGGCACCTGGTCAGATTTTTCGGACGCTCTTCCTGTCAAACCGGTTTTGGAATTCACGGTTATTCGGGACGGTCAAGAAATCGATGTAGAGGGTCCTTGGC
>JBPCWT010000418.1:0-11257 GCA_051009255.1 Ruegeria sp.
GGCAAAGGTTTTAAGCAATTGATGGAAACCTTTGAAAGCGCCCGCATCCAAACCGCTGCCCGCGCCATTGGCGTGGCGCAAAGTGCGCTGGATATCGCCATGCAATACGCGCAGGACCGAAAACAGTTCGGCAAGGCATTGATCAACTTTCCGCGTGTTTCGGGCAAGCTGGCGATGATGGCCGTCGAGATCATGATCGCGCGACAGCTGACTTATTTCAGTGCCTGGGAAAAGGATCATGGCCAGCGCTGCGATCTGGAAGCAGGCATGGCCAAACTGCTGGGCGCGCGCGTGGCGTGGGCCGCGGCCGATAACGGGCTGCAGATACACGGCGGAAACGGTTTTGCGCTGGAATACAAGATTTCCCGAGTTCTGTGCGATGCCCGCATCCTGAACATCTTTGAAGGGGCGGCTGAAATTCAGGCGCAGGTCATCACGCGCCGCCTGCTTGGGTGATACCCCGCAACACCTATGTTTCCCCAACTGGGCCCGGTGTCAAAACCGGGTCTTTTCTTTTGACACGGCCACGGTCGTTGAAGGTATAACCGTCTTACATGTTTTAATGTGAATATTTGCGTGACATTTAACCTGGGAGGTTTGATTGAAACATTTTCTTTCTGCATTGGCATTTTCGTCCTTGGCCGCTGGCGCCGGTTTCGCCAGCGAGGAAAGCAAAACCTGGCCGGCATCAGAAGAAGCGCAGAAATTCGTTGAGGAAACGATAGTCATTGGAATGCTTGCCAGCCCCTATGGTACCGGCTGGACGGAATACGAACAGCTGCACACCTATTTCGATCGCGCGCGGGAGAATGGCATTACCGGCCACGAAATGACCCTTGCCGCCGCCGACATGTCCTTTGAAACATTCCTGGATCAGCACTATCATTTTCGCGCGGCAATGGCCGAGCAGCCGGACAAGTTTCAGATCGTCAACGAAACCCGCGATATCGAGGCCGCGCATCTGAGCGGCAAGACCGCAGTCATCTGGAACAGCCAGACCGCGACGATCCTGAACGGTGATCTCAGAAAGATGGCGCTGCTCAAGGCTATGGGTGTGAAAAGCATGATCCTTGCATATAACGACATATTCCGAACCGGGTCCGGGCAGCTGGCGGCGTATAATGGCAATGATATCGGGTTAACGCCTTGGGGACGGTCCGTGATCGACGAAATGGTTCGTTTCGGTATTCTTCTGGATCTTAGCCATACCGGATCGAAAACCGCCCATGAAGCCATGGATTACATGGAGCAGAACTATCCCGGTGTTCCGTTTGTCTATACCCATTCGATCCCTGCCGGTTTGTATAAGAATACCCCCGAAGCCACGCCCAAGGGGTGCTATCGAAACATTGACGATGATGAGGCGATGCGCGCGGCAAAATCAGGTGGATATATCTCGCCCACCTTTACCGAGTGGATGATGGACGGCATCTGGCCCGAGGATATCAGCCCTAAACAGGCCGCCGATATGATTGACTATTGGGTCAAGGTTGTGGGCGTGGATCATGTGGGCATTGCCTCGGATGACATGTTTTCAACCGAACTGGTGGTGAATTTCGCCAAGGAAAATGCCGCAATGTACGACGATGGCGGATACATGATCGAAGCCTTTAACAGGGGCGCGACCGGCAATGGCGAGATCGCGAAAATCCTGGCGGCAATCACCGATGACCTGTGGGCCAGAGGGTACACGAACGAGGATCTGGCAAAGATTTACGGTAGCAACAAGATGCGTGTTTATGCGCAGGTATGGGAAGGGATTTCACCGGATCAGTTTGCGCAGGATTACCCCGAACGGGTGCGTCTGCGGAAACAGTTGAGAGAGTACTTTTACTCTCGCTGAATGTCGGTGTATCTGAGCAACCATGTTGCGAAGCCTGTTCCTTGTTGCCCCGCTGATCCTGAGCCTGTGCGACCGGGACGAAACCGTTGCGGCCTATGGCGCGGGCGGCCAATCCTGGGACTTGCGTGAAATCGACGGGCAACCCCTGCCCGCACCGGCGACACTTGTATTTACCGAAGAGGGTCAGATTTCGGGTCAGGCCCCCTGTAACGGCTATACCGGCACGCTTGATGCCCCTTACCCGTGGTTCGGGATCAAGGATCTTGCCGCAACGCAGGCCGCTTGTGCGCATCTGGAGGCCGAGGGGATTTATTTTGCGGCCCTCATGGCAATGACCCAGTCCGAGGTGTCGGGAGATGTTCTGATCCTGCGCAATGATGACCGGCACGAAATGGTGTTCACAGCGTCCGAGTAAACTGATCCACAAACCGGCGTCGCGCCTCTGGCAAAGGAGTGTGACCCAGCGCAGGGGCGACCCGGTTTTCAAGGAAGTATCCTGTCGTTTGCAGGCCCAATGCGATCTCGGCATCGGGTGCTTCGCCTTCGCCGCGCAGGCATGGCGGCAGGGATAGCAACTGATCGACCCATTTGCCTGCCCCTGCTGCGCTGACGGCGCGGCCCGATTTGGGGGACACGAAAACCAAGCCATCGGATTGCCCGGTGACAGCGCAGGTTTTCAGATCGAGGCCAAAACCAAGCTCTTCCAGCAGCGCCAGCTCCCAACGCAGATAGGCAAGGGGCCAGATTTCGTCTTGGCCCAGCAAATCCATCAGTTGCTCGGTCTGCTTGTAGATGGCCGGGTGCGGTTCCCGTTCGGGCAGGCAAAACGACAACAGCGAAACAACGGCGTTAAGCCCGGCCAGCGCCAGCCGCCCCGAAAAGGCCGCCGCCGCGCGTGATCGCAGGGGTTCGACCTGAAACGCGCCTATGTGTTCCTGGAGCCGGGCACGCCAGGTCACGTCAAGCTGCGCGCCCGGTTGCAGAATCGGGGCAATCTTGCGGCTTGTCCCGCCGCGCACAACGCCTGCGTGGCGACCGTAAGCTTCGGTAAACACCTCGATAATGGTCGCCGTTTCTCCGTGGCGTCGGGTGCTCAGCAATATGCCGTGATCGCGCCACTCCAAGGTCGTCTCCTGTCGCGGTTGTTCCTTGCCTGCCGGCAGAAGACCGCAATGGCGTGGCATCCGCAAGGGGGCTTGAGAAACAGCCAGCAGACCCGCGTACCACCGGTTTTCGCCAAGTCGCCCACAATTCTGTATCATCGGATCATTCTACTATGCAGGCCAACGCGGGGCGCACCATGCCGCAAGATAAGTTACCACAAACACCGGATCAGATCAGTGGCGAGCCGATTGATGCCAGTCAGCGGCTGAAGAAACTGGAGCTGGACCTGAACGAGGCGCTGGATTGTCAAAGCGCGACTTCGGAAATTCTGGATATCATCAGTAGTTCACCGAGAGACGCCCAGCCGGTGTTCGAGGCCATTGTCCGCGCCGGGCAAAAGCTGTTTCCCAACGCGACCATCAGCATAGCCTTGCGCGTGGGGGACGAGGTGAAGGTCGCCGCAATTTCCGGCCCGGACGATGCCGGAGTAGAGGCTTGGCGAGGCCGTTTTCCCGCCCCTCTGCATCCTGAAACCATTCACGGGTATGTCATTCTGAACGGCAAGGCCATTGATCTGCCCGATGTTGCGGACGCGCAGGACAGGTTTTCGATGGGCGCTGGCAACTTTCTGGCGTCAGGTTATCGCGCGGTGACAATGATGCCGATGGGACAGGGCGATACGACAGTTGGTGCGTTGGCTGTGCTGCGCTGGACGTCCGGCAAGCTGACAGCGGCGCAGTTTGCCATCCTGCAAACAATTGTTGCGCAGGCAAATATTGCCATCGAAAACACACACCTGGTGAACCGGATGAGAGAGGCAAATGCAGCGTTGGAGAACGTGTCGCAACAGTTGGCGAAATACATACCGCCGCAGCTTTACCGATCGATAATGGAAGACGGCCAGCAGGCCGCGATCGAGTCGCGACGCCGAAAGCTGACGATCTTTTTCTCGGACATCGCTGATTTTTCCGAAATTACTGACCAGCTGGAAGCAGAAGAACTGACCGCATTGCTGAACGAGTACTTGTCGGAAATGTCAAAGATCGCAAATCGTCATGGCGCATATTTCGACAAGTTCATTGGCGATGCGATGATGTTGTATTTTGGCGACCCGGAAACCAAGGGCGACAAAGAGGACGCATCCGCCTGTGTCAGGATGGCAATCGAAATGCAGCGCAGGCTGCGGGAGTTACAGTCAAACTGGCATCAAAGGGGTTTGATCGACCGGCCTTTTGAGGCCCGTATCGGCATCAACACCGGGTACTGTACGGTGGGCAATTTCGGGTCCGAAGACCGCATGGATTACACGATCATTGGCTACGAGGTGAACCTGGCGGCCCGGCTGGAGGCGGAATCTGAACCCGGTGGCATCCTGCTGGCGGCAGAAACCTATTCGTTGGTGAAAGACTGGCTGCCGGTCGAAGAACGCGATCCGGTGACGGTCAGGGGGTTCCGTAATCCGATACGTACATTTGCGGCCACGGGTATCTACGACGATCATGCTGTCGGTAAAGAAATTATCCACCACGAGGATGATGGGTATTCCTTCACGCTCGACCCGGAGCGGTTGGATCCGGATGCTAAGGCAAAAGCGATACGCGCCCTGAGGGCTTTGCTTACAGGTCTGGAGGACTGAAATAGTGTAAACTGCAATTTTTCATGACCATTATGGCAGTTTTCAATTGGTTGAATTCGATCTTCCAAATCCGAGGCGCAATTCAGGCCCGCGCGACAAGAACATCTGAGGACCACGGTATATTCAGGCCTTCCTGCGTCTCATACTTGCCTAAATCGTCGGTCAGAAATTGCAGCAAGGCTTCGACCTTTGGTTCAAAGGACGGGTCAGACAGGTCAAACATCCCCATCAAAACTTCGTCTTTGTTCACACGCATCCCGCCCGCCAGATGCACAGCAAGCAAGTGCTCGACACTGTCAAACCGAGCGGTGCGAACCTTTTTTTCAAGAGAAACATCAGAAAACTCAGCGGATTCGGCCAATTTGCACAAACGTTTTAACCCGCCAAATGACCATGCGTGAATCGGTGCGAAACTTTCCCCCAGAAAATTTTCAAATCCTGCCTGAAGAGCTCCTGCCACCTGATCGCCCGCATCCGACCAGACACCGACACCCAAGCATCCGCCGGGTTTCAGCACCCGGCGCATTTCCCGGAATGCGACCGAAGGCTCTGCAACGTATTGGATCACCTGGTGACACAAAACTACATCGAACTCTTCGTTGTTCGCGTGTGTCATCTCAATAGTTTCACTTGCCAGCGTGATCCTTCGGTTGCCCTCGAATTTGGGTTTCAAGGTATCGATCATGAACGGCGTAGGCTCCAGCGCTACTACGTGTCCTTGCCGCCCGATCCGAGCCGCCGCAAGCTCTGTCAGAAGTCCAGTTCCCGCGCCAACGTCGAGAACCCGGTCGCCAGGCGCAGTTAACTCGGCCAGGTCAACTGCATAGGGCCAGAGTGTGCAGGGAACCCAACAATCCTCGTACATTTCAGCGGGGCCGCGCCCATTTAAGAAATCTGTCAGCTTGGTCATCGCGCGACCGCCTCCTTCAAGGTCATGTTTCCAACTTTTCGTGCCGTTTGCTTTTTCTGCCCGGCATAAGTGCTTGGCACGAAACACAACCTTGCCGAGCAAGCGAGTTGACGGTCCCCGGTCAGGACAATCCTTCCAGCCTTGATTTCGAGAGGAATAGTTGTGTGCCCAAGAAATGCGGCTGTCAAACTTGCGGTATCCGTCTCTACAACCAGATCAATCTCGTACTTTGGGTCAGTCAGACACAAGTCAATAGGATTACCCGGCTTTGAGACCAACCAGTGATAAGCGCGCTCTGACGGTTCTTTGGGAAAATGAAATAGAATTACGATCTGTCGGTCGGGGAAATAGGAGGGGTCAATTTTTCGGCGCAGATTCCACATCAGGGCTCCGACATCCAAGTCTTCGGGCGCTACGCTTTTCTGGATGTGTTTATGTGCCCAAGCCCCCATTGCTTCGATGATGGGCTCTAGCTCGATCGCGCGCTGCGTCCGTTTGTAAACCGGTCTGCCATCAGATGGTTCTGCATTACATTCTACCAGGCCATATTTTTCCATTTCCCGAAGGCGACGCGCCAATAGTGTTGGTGATATTCCCGGAATACCTCTGCGAATCTCGTTAAAATGCGTTGAACCGCTCCACATTTCCGTAAGGATTAACAGAGTCCAACGTCGTTCCAGAACCTCGCAGGCCTTGGCGATTGGGCAATAAGAGTGGTATCTGCGCGTTGACATAATGATCCTCTCAGACCTGAAAATCCTAAAACGTCGATTTTCAGGGGACTAGTCAACGAAGTGTACCACATGAGTGCTGTACAACATTTCACCACGCAGGCGCATTGTCATAAGTTATTCAATTTCGACATTTTTAATGCAAATACCTGCTGTATTGCCGTGTCGCGATACTCAAAAATTGTTTGGCTGGAAAGCTAAGTCAGCAGACCCGACATTCGTTCGACGACCCAAACAGCGGCGACCAGTGACACCGATATCGCGATGGTTCCGCGCGTTCCCACCCAGACAGGGCTTGGCATTCGGCGCAGCAGCAGGACAACCGGCCATGCCAGCAAAACGATCGCAAGCTGTCCGATCTCGACGCCCACGTTGAAGGCCAGAAGGCTCTGCCAGACGTTTTCGGCATCAACCTGCAAGATTTCGCGCAGCATGAAGGAAAAGCCGAAACCGTGAAGAAGCCCGATTGCAACGGTCACCGCAATCGCCGCCCGCTGTGCCCGGGCGCTGTCGTGTTTTTGGAAAACGGCGGCGGCTGCAGCGTAGATAATGCTAAGCGCGATTGCAGTTTCAACTGCGGGAATGAACCAGTCGCCAGCGGGGGCTATACCAAAAAACCCCGCGCCCAGCGTGACAGAATGACCGACTGTAAACCCGGTTACCCGGGCCGCAAGCGCACCAAGGGTCGAAGCACCGATGACAAGGCACAGGACAAACAGAACGTGATCCAGCCCTTCGAGGATATGTCGCACGCCTTCGGTAATAAAGGTTGCGGCGGCAGCGCCTGCGCTGCCGGATATGGCGATCGGGTCGTTCATAAGCCCGGTCACACGGTAGGTGCGGGACGTGTCATCGCGATGATCCAGTACAAGATTGGCCGTCTCGTCCTGCCCGGGCAGTCCGGGATCGGACAGGATGGCAATGTCGTAATGGTCCGGCGCGTCACCGGTGAAGCGCAGGTAAACGTCAACAAGCGCGTCTCCGACGTAGGTTTCGGCGTCGATGTTCGAATTCAAGGAACCGGAGGAAAGCGCCATTCTGGCCTCGTCCGCCGTGGCGAAACCGGGCTCCATTCCCAATGCATGAACGCCGACGGCGATTGTTTCAAGCGCAAGGCGCTGATCCGCCGCGCGGATGACCAGATCCCCGGCTGCGATATCTGCAAGGCCAAGCGGTTCTGAATTCAACGCGGCCGGGTCGACAAGGTGCATAAGAACGCCGTCTTCCATCCGGTTCGACGTATACGGCGCAGGTGCCGGGATGCCGTCTGATCCTTCTGGCCCCAACTTGTCGGCAACAAGATAGGCCATGGGCATGCGCATGAATATTTCCAGCCCATCATCGGTGTGAATGACGTGAAACACGCGGACATTGAGGTTCAGTTTGAAATGCGCGGCCACTGCTGTCGCAAGGCCCATGGTCAGCACCAGCCAGATCAAAGCGCGTGGAATTACCCGCATGAAATTAACCTTCTGTCTGTGCGCTGAGAACTGTCAGCCCATCCAGATACCAATCGCTGCCGGATTGCGAGACATCGATCAGCCCCCGATAGGTAACCTGTCGTTTGTGCTGATGGCCCCAGTGACCGCCGCTCATGTTTGCGGTCCAGTTTGCCAGAATTTGAGTCGCGTCGCCATCGGGCGTCTGAGAAATGTCTTCGATTATGATGTCGCCCACCCTGTCCGTACGGGCCAGCGCACCAGATGGCAAAGTGACGGACAGGCCGCGCCTGATCTCGGCCGCGACTTCGCCGCGATGCTGCGCGTCTACAAATGGCGCAAGGGCGGTTTGGAAACCTTCGTCTTCCGTCTCTAATGCGGCGGCGCGGATATTGTCGAACATTCCTGTCAGCACGGCATGGGCCTGAGCCTGGTTCGGCGCGGCATTAACTGGCAGGCGAACGGTCTGAACAACCGGCAGGCTGACAGCCGCCGCCGCCAGACACGCGCCACAAAGCCCCAACATCAGCAGGCGAGACGAAGATGATTTTCGGAGGGCGGCGATGCCAAAGGCCAAGGCACCCGCTGCCAGAAGGATCGCGAAGATCGGTAACGTGAGCGTAGCCGCCGTTGCCACAACAACAGGAACGGGTTTGGGGTCTTCCCATTGGGTCAGGTGATTGTTCCAGATGACAACCGGATCGTTCAGGTAAGATTGCGCGGGAACGCCGCCAGCCGGGTCCGTCAGCGTGACGGGCACGGTTTCTATGCCGCCCGGGAAAAGCTCCCACTTCATCTCGACCTTGTTGGCGAGCTCCTGCTGCGGATAAGACAGAACGATGCCTAACAATTCCGTCATTCGGTTAGACGGTGCCGCGTCGTCGACCACGCTGAGGCCATCGGCGCCAACCGAAATGCGGAATACCTGCGCGTTCTCTGGCACGGTTGGTGTTCCGTCTATTGTCAGCGGATTTCGCGCCGAAAAGAACGCGGCGGCTTTTTCCTGAGCATTTGCGAGTTCGGCAGGTGTCAGGCGGTTTGAGGTGCCAAGTCCCAGATCGGCCCACTCTTCCAGATCACGAAGGCGAAAGATGATTTCGTGCCGGACCTCGCGGGGCTCCATCGACAGAAAGGACATGAGGGGGGATTTGTGGTGGCGCGTCAGATTGGGGTTTTCAAAAGCACTGAACCACGGGTCATTCCAGTTCGGTATCATGATTTCGGCCCGCGACAGATACCGGTAGTCGGTGACCGGAACCCCCATGTGTTCCGCCAGCATCCCGATTGATGCCACCGGTACGCCATCTGGATCAAGCGGTGGCGTAAAGGAGATGGTTTCAGGCTGTCCTTCGAACGGAAATTCCATTTCGACAAACACGACCTCGGGGCTGCGCGGGCGCGCCGGTGCGCCTGACGCGGCTGCGGTCTGACGGGCAATTCGGGGTCGCACATCAACGGCGCGAACAATCCGGTCCAGCGGTGCGCCGTCTGCTTCGACCATGAATGTCAGACCGGTTCTGTCTGCAAGGGACGCGCCAGACCCGTCATCCGGTACAACGAACGCGGGATAGGCGCTGAGGTCGATTTCCAGGGCCACCCGAACGTGATCCTGATTGACGACCAATTCGGCGAAACTGGGTGCAGTTTCACCGCCATAGGGCGACACAAGGTCTGCCAGGGCGCAGGTGGCCGCGATTACCAAACTGGCGGCCATACTCAGGATGCGAAGAAAGTACATGCCGTAATACCTGATAAAATTAGGTTTCCCCGAAGCGTAGCACGCTTCGGGGGGAAAGTTTTAATTGTCTCCCGGATATGGAAATTCCTGACCAAGAGCTTCTGATGCCTCTTCGTATATCGGGCGCAGCACATCATCAACGTCATCAAAGCCCGAAGCAACAAATTCAGAAAACTCCATCGCCTCAGGTGGCAGGCCGACACTGTCGGCAAAGGCGGTTTTGTCTTCTGGTTTTGGGCTTTCGGCTGGCGCGGCAAGCGGGGGGGACCACGTTCTTTCTTCGGTTACGGCCATTCGAACGGTGATGTCATCCTTGGTGACGTTCCAAACCATGAAGTCTTCGGCCAGGCTAAGCGGGCCGTCATAGGTCGAGCGAATACGCTCGTAAACGGCGGTGGACGTGTCAAAGTCATTGAAAAAGTGGTACGCGACCGCCATTCGCGGTTGGATATCGCTCATGACTTTACCAAACGCTTCGGGTGCGGTGTGAACTTGTGTGCCGACCAACAGAGCGGATTCCGGTGTAAACCGCATTTTGTTTACCAAATCCGGCACAGCAATAAAGCATTCGTGGATCGCCAGATCCGCGTCCTGTGCATACTGTTTGAACCACTTGTTGGGATAGGTGTCGGAACTGAAAATGAACTTTAGATCATTCCAATTAAGGGCATAGCTGACCGATCCGTCAATTGAATGGATGGCCGGAAATGTGCGAATGACAACGCCGTTTTCTTCATAGATGACTTCGTTTTCAAGTTTGTAGTCGAATTCGGTAACGTCCATTTTGTAGCCCCGAAAATCGACGTTTCCGGCACGGCCTGCCAAATCCCATGTCAGCATGCGCTGCATGTTTTCCAGTGCGTAAGCTGTCCCCAGTTCTGTCGCGGGGCCGCTGGGCCCCCAAATCCGCAGGGGAACGTTCCGCCCCATCAGGGCACCGCCGATGAACAGGTCATGCAGCGCACCAAAGTGGTCTGTGTGCAGGTGTCCGATAAATACCTTGTCGAGATAGTTATAGGGTATCTGCAGCGAAGATATCCGCTCTGCCGATCCCGAACCGATATCGAACAGAAACTTGTCGCCGTTGCCAAGTTCGACAAGGAAACACGCAGCCGCCTGTGCCGCCCTTGTCGTTGGCATGCCCGTGCCGCAGGCGATAACGCGCATCTCATCTTCGGCCAGGTCTTCGGTATTGGGATAATAAGCCTCTCTTTCGCGGTGGCTTACCATTGTCGGTGAAATTTCTTCGCTGTCTTGTGCATAGGCGGCCCCCGGAAGGAGGCCGTTCAGGATACTGTTGGGAATGCTGTTCAAGGGCGCGTTTGGCGCGGCGGCCCAAAATCCAAATGCCAGACCCACGCTAAATGTTTTCGTCAGCCGGGAAATCGTTGGCCGTTGTTTCATTTGGCTTTCCTCCGAAAATTCCGGCGGGATCGGAAGGGCCAAATTGCAATCATGCCCTGACCACCGGAGTGTTTGAATGGATCGAGCCTGTCGCAAAAAGTATCGTTTTGATACAAAATCATAGTGTATAATGCCGTGAGTCACGTATTTTAACTAAGAATTTGAGTTGGGAGTTTTCTGGAAAATGACAGACCCGACAGGCGTCTCATCTGCGGATATGCGCGCTGCTCTTGCAAGTGTTTTAAAGGACGAAAGGCTGGCGCATACAGAGCGCCTGCGCGGGTTTTTAACCTATATCGTCGAGGAAGAGGTCGTAGGGCGCGGTAACGATATCCGTGGCAAGACCATCGCGCAGGATGTCTATGGCCGCGTGCCGTCGGACGGCCCCGATCCTGAAAACGTGGTGCGCGTCGATGCGCGCCGTTTGCGGCAAATCCTTGAGCTTCACTACA
>JBPCWT010000419.1:0-15599 GCA_051009255.1 Ruegeria sp.
GGTGCAACGGTCAGGGCGGGGCGTTGCAGGTCATTGCGCTGCCCGCCCAGCCAAGACGCGCATTCCGCAGGCGTCACAAATTCTGGCAATTCAGTTGGCATCCCTTGGTTTTCGCGCGCCTCCAACGTTTGGAAAACCGGGCCGGTTGGGACGGGCACACCGGGATTAACCAGAACCGCAGGAAGTCGTGGCAGCAAAACGGGTGTAATCTGTTCGCCAATTCCCTGCATTCGCACCGAGGTGGCACACATGCAGACCGGTACGTCCGCCCCAAGTGACAATGCAAGGTCTCGCGGGACGTCGAAGCCCAGGTTGGACAGGGCGTCCAACGTTGCCGCCGCGTCGGATGAACCGCCGCCAACACCCGCCCCGTGCGGCAAGGCCTTGTCCAAATCGATATGGCCCGTCCAACCAACCGCCCGTGCAGCTTTCCACACCAAATTACGGTTATCCGCAGGCACGCCCTCGGCGTGTTCGCCGGTCACGTCGAGCGACAGTTCCGGCCCGTCGGTCAGGGTCAGCTGGTCACCGATGTCGGCAAAAACGACCAGTGAATCCAACAGGTGATAACCATCCGTTCGCTGGCCGGTCACATGTAAGGTCAGGTTGATCTTGGCGGGCGCAAAGGCCTCAGTTGCCATTGGCGACCTTCAATGGGGCAGCGCCTTCTTCGGCAAGCAGAGCATCCAGACCTATTTCCAGCTTGCGGCGGATACGGTCGGGATCAGCTTCGCCGTCGGTATCTTCCGGGTCGATAAAGGACAACGCGCGTTTCCACTGAAACTCGGCCTCGCGTTCGCGGCCTACAGCCCAGTAAACATCGCCCAGATGGTCATTTACCACCGGGTCTACGGGCATCAGTTCAACAGCGGTTTCCATATGCTCCACCGCCTCGCCATAACGGGCAAGGCGGAACAGCACCCAGCCAAGGCTGTCAATTATATATCCGCTTTCAGGACGTGCAGCGACCGCGCGTTCGATCATATCCAAAGCTTCGTCTAGCTTTTCCTGCCTTTCGACCAGCGAATACCCCAGATAGTTCAATACTTGCGGCTGATCCGGGTTCAGTTCCAGCGCCTTGCGGAAATCGGCCTCGGCCAGTTCCCAATTCTTTTCGCGTTCATGTGAAATCGCCCTTGCATAGTGCAGGAACCAGTTGCCGCCCGTCGCATCACCCGTCAGTTCGATTGCCTTGTCATAAGAAGGGATAGCCGCGGCATAGTTTTCCTGCTGACGCTGCAGATCTGCCAGTGCAGTGTGAACGCCCGGCAGTTCTGGATGCTGCAATGCGAGGCTTTGCAATGCCTCGACTGCCGCGTCGAATTTGCCTGCGCGGCGCAACACTTCGGCGCGTCCCAGTTCGGCGGCGTGGTGATCTTTGCTGTCTGTTGGAACTTTGCGGTAGGTTTCAACCGCCAGATCATACTGGTCAAGCTCGTCCAGCAACTCTGCGCTCAGCAGCAGCGCATCAATGTGGTCAGGGCGCAGGAATCCAGCGATGCGCGAATAAAGCAGCACATAATCGTCGGCGGCTTCAGGGCTGAGCGCGGCCCCGACCGTAAAGTAAATCTCGGCCATCCCGTCTGTTGCGTTGCGAACATGCGTAAACGGCAACGTTTCACCTGCTGTCAGCCTTGCAACGTAATCGTCGATTGACGGATCTGTTCCAGAGCTGAACACATCGCCAAGGAATTGCAGCGCCTCTTCGTTCTGGTCCAGCTGCGACAGGATTTCCGCGCGCGCCAGGGCAGCGCGCCGCGAAATCCGGGCGACCAGCCCGTCATCTGCCGAAAATATCGCCTCTGCCCCTTCGAAATCACCGATCGAGGCCAGCGCCATCGCCTTGTGGTACAGCGAAAAGTCCCGCAGGCCGTCTTCTTTTGCGACCTCGTCAAACTGCTCCATCGCTTTTGTGACGGCACCGGTTCCCATGTGCGCCCAGGCGATCATCAATCCATCGACCAAGGGTCCAACACCCTGCGTTGCAGGGTCGCGATCCAACAGCTCTTGGAACTTGCCTTGGGCAATCAGGTTGGCAGCCACTGTCATACTGGCGGCCTGACTGACCAAACCGCGTTCTTCCACCTCTTCCGCGATTGAAAAGGCGCGTTCGACTTGACCCAAGGCCAACCGGGCCAACAAAACGCTTTCTAAAAGTCTTTCGTTATCGGGATCGAAGTTTAATGCGCGGGAATAATACTTGGCGGCTGATGTATAGTCGCTTTGATAAATCGCCTGACGCCCGGCCAGATAAGACCCGGCCCCTGAATCCGCCGCGACCAGAGATGCAAACATAGATGTGGCAAACACGGTAATGACCGTGTGACGAACCAAAGAAAACAACGAAAACCTGCCTTATTGTCGTTAGCTGGCTTTAAAGCTAGGGCCTGACAAGGCAAGAGGCAATGGCAGAGCCTTCACGACCCCGCCATTGGCCGGTTTTTTGCTTACATGTTGGGGTAATTTGGCCCGTCGCCCCCCTGCGGCGTCGTCCAGGTGATGTTTTCGCTTGGATCCTTGATATCGCAGGTTTTGCAGTGGACGCAGTTCTGAAAGTTGATCACGAATCGCGGCCCATCTTCGTCCTCTACCATTTCGTAAACGCCAGCCGGGCAATAGCGCTGCGCCGGTTCATTGAATTTGGGCATGTTCACCTTGACCGGAATTTCCGGATCACCCAGCCGCAGGTGACAGGGTTGGCTTTCTTCATGGTTGGTCATCGCAAAGGAAACGTTGGTCAAGCGGTCAAATGACAGCGTCCCGTCCGGCTTTGGATAGTCGATCGGTTTGTGCTTGCTGGCCTCTTCAGTCGATTGCGCGTCGTTCTTGCCGTGTCCCATTGTGCCAAACAACGAAAAGCCAAAGGTGTTGGTCCACATATCGAACCCGCCAAGAACCAACGATGCTGTAAGCCCCCACCGCGCCCACATTGGTTTCAGATTGCGCACCTTCTTGAGGTCCTTGCCGATTGGTCCGTCACGCACTTCGGCCTCGTATACTGCCAGCTCGTCACCCGAGCGGTCAGCCTTAATCGCATCATACACCGCCTCGGCAGCGGCCTTGCCGGACAGCATCGCATTGTGGTTGCCCTTGATGCGCGGGACATTGACCATTCCTGCCGAGCAGCCCAGCAGCGCCACGCCGGGGGCAACCAGCTTGGGCATTGACTGAATGCCGCCTTCGGTGATTGCGCGTGCGCCATATGCCACCCGCTTACCGCCCTTCAGCAGATCAGCCACCATCGGGTGGTGTTTGAAACGCTGGAATTCCATATAGGGGTACAGATGGGGGTTCTTGTAGTTCAGGTAGACAACAAAACCGACATAGACCTGATTGTTTTCAAGGTGATAGATAAACGATCCGCCGCCGGCATTTCCGCCCAGCGGCCAGCCCATCGTGTGTGTGACAGAACCTTCTTTGTGCTTGTCCGGATCAATCTCCCAGATCTCTTTCATACCAAGGCCGTATTTTTGCGGCTCTTTTCCGGCTTGCAGGTCGTACCGGGCAATCACTTCTTTGGACAACGACCCGCGTACGCCTTCGGACAGAAAAACGTATTTGCCATGCAATTCCATCCCCGGTTCAGTGTTGGGACCGTACGAGCCGTCCTGTTCAAGACCGAACACACCGGCGACCACGCCTTTGACCTCGCCATTGTCGCCATAGACCAGTTCCGAACATGCCATTCCGGGGAAGATTTCAACGCCCAGTTCCTCGGCCTGTTCCGCCATCCAGCGGCAGACATTGCCCATCGAGACGATGTAGTTACCGTGGTTGTTCATCAACGGAGGCATGGGGAAGTTCGGTACGCGAATTTTACCGGCTTCGCCCAAAATATAGAATTTGTCATCGACAACCGGCGTGTTCAGCGGCGCGCCTTTTTCTTTCCAATCCGGGATGACGGCGTCCAGACCGCAGGGGTCAAGAACCGCGCCTGACAGAATATGCGCGCCAACCTCGGACCCTTTTTCCAGAACGACCACATTCAGATCGGCATCCAGTTGTTTCAGCCGGATGGCCGCGGACAAGCCTGCGGGGCCTGCGCCTACGATCACCACGTCATATTCCATCGCTTCGCGTTCAATATCGGCCATCGCGGGCTCCTTAGATAACATTCCGAATTGGTGCGTGTTACACGCGGTCGGCGCAATTTTGTTTCACGGCTGATTACCCGTTGTGAAAGACCTTGGTCAATCAAAACACGGCGTAACATCGCTGCAATGCGGCAGTTCATGCCTCTGGCGCGTCACCCATCAGGTATCTTGGGCCGTTACCATGGCTTTTTGCCCTGTCATCGGGATTGTAAAGCGCACATTTCGGCAGGCTGAGGCACCCGCACCCGATGCAGCCATCCAGATTGTCCCGCAATCTTACCAGTGTGTCGATTCGCTGATCCAGATGGGATCGCAGCCCTTTGCTGATTTTCTGCCAATCCTTCGGTGTAGGCGTTCGATTTCCGGGCAGACCCGACAGTACTTCGCGGATTTCGGGCAGGGTCAGGCCGAATTTCTGGGCAATCATGACAAAGCTTAACCGGCGGATGTCTGCCCGCTGATACCTGCGCTGCCCACCCGCATTGCGCCAGGGCGAGATCAGGCCCTGCGCCTCGTAGTACCGAATGGCCGACACTGCCAACCCCGTGCGTCGCGCAAGATCGCCAATGGGCAGCCCGTCTGAAATAGGCATCAAATCCTCCTGAAAAATACCTTGACCTAAAGTTAGGTTTAGAAATTACGGTGAGTCGAGACAAGCCTAAATCGAAAAGGAGACCCCATGATGGCAACGCTTGAACATACGAACTTTACCGTGCGCGACCCCAAGGCCTCGGCGGCATGGATGCAGGACGTGTTTGGATGGAAAACCCGCTGGGAAGGTAAGGCAATGAATGGCGGCTACACTGTGCATGTCGGCAGCAAACATACTTATCTGGCGCTGTATGCCCCCAGTGATCCCAAACCATCCGGCGAAACCAGTTACGACATCGTTGGCGGATTGAACCATGTCGGTGTTCTGGTTGAAGATTTGGATGGCACCGAAGCAAATGTTCGCGCGGCAGGGTTCGAGCCGCACACCCATGCCGATTATGAACCGGGTCGTCGTTTCTACTTTGACGACGATAACGGTATCGAGTTTGAGGTTGTCGCCTACGACTAGGCCGTATTCCGCGCCATAGGGGCCACTGGCCTCTTGCATTTCTCGTTCCATTTAGGTCAGGTGTTCATCGACCTATATGTCGCCCCGACGCTTTTGTGCGGCGGGGCGACTCAATTTATGCTTGGACTTAGCAAGAATGGAAAAAATTCCAATGACGCCCGCGGGTTTTTCCGCACTCGAAACTGAACTGAAAACGCTAAAGACCGACGAGCGGCCAGCCATTATCCGCGCCATTGCCGAAGCGCGTGAGCATGGCGACCTGTCTGAGAACGCCGAGTATCATTCGGCCCGTGAGAAGCAGTCGTTCATCGAGGGCCGCATCAAGGAACTGGAAGGCATCCTGTCGCTTGCCGACGTGATTGATCCCACAAAGCTGTCCGGCGCGATCAAATTCGGTGCCAAGGTTACATTGGTTGACGAAGACACCGACGAAGAAAAAACTTGGCGGATCGTGGGTGAACACGAGGCAAACATCGAAAACGGCCTGTTGAACATCAAATCCCCCATTGCCCGCGCCCTGATCGGCAAGGATGAGGGGGACAGTGTCGAAGTGCGCACTCCGGGGGGGATGCGTTCTTATGAAGTTTTAAGAATCCAGTACTCCTGACCGGAGCGTTTAATATGTCGGGGCAAACGCCTGACCAGGAAACAGACCGTCCAACCTCGCTGGGCATCTATGATCGCCCAAGGCGCACCACGATCACCGCGATCGAGGTCGCAGCCATCGTGCTGAGCGTGATATGGCTGGGCGTATCCATATTTTTCCTTGCCCTTCCCGGACAAGAGCAGGGAGGCAGTTTTGTCGTCTTGCTTTTGGCGGTGTTCATGCCGGTTGCAATGATATGGGTTGCCGCATTGGCCATGCGGGCCAGCCGAGTCATGCGTGAGGAAAGCGCCCGCCTGCAAACGGCGATAGACGCCATTCGCAACGCCTATGTGATCCAACAACAGCGTGCAGCCAGCGCTTATGAGCCGACAGTCAGCAAGAAACTGGACGAGATTGCGGAAACAGCAAAAAAGGCGGAAACGGCGTTGGCGACGTTCTCGTCCAAGCGCAACACGCCATCCCGGTCTGTTACGGGTATCAGCGTCAGCCATGACGATCAGGCATTGCTGGAACTTGGCACCCAAGCCGATGAAATGGGTGCCCCACTTTCCACTGAACTGTTTGTTCGTGCATTGAATTTCCCGGAAACACCCGACGATACCGAAGGATTCACGGCGCTGCGCCTGGCACTGAAAGACCGCAAGGCCGCGCAATTGATTCAGGCCTCGCAGGATGTTCTGACACTGCTGAGCCAGGAAGGCATCTATATGGATGACCTGCGCCCGGACATGGCGCGCCCGGAAATCTGGCGACAGTTCGCCCAAGGCGCACGGGGACGTTCAGTGGCGGCTTTGGGTGGCATTCGCGACCGTTCGTCGCTGGCGTTGACTGCTGCCCGAATGAAACAGGACCCGATTTTTCGCGATGCCGCGCATCATTTCCTGCGCAGGTTCGACCAGATGATCGTCGAGTTTGAGCCGGAGGCCAGCGATGCCGAACTGTCGGCACTGGGTGATACCCGCACCGCGCGCGCGTTTATGCTGGTTGGTCGCGTTGCAGGTACGTTCGACTAAGGTAAGGGTCGCCTTTTATCAGTACGCGACCCCAAAATTACAAAGTCGTCACAACCCAAAACTGCCGTAAGGAATAAATCGCACGGGATCACCCGGTTTGATGTGGCGTTCGCCGTCGTCGATTTCGACAAGCCCCTCGGCCCAGCTGAGACTGCTGATCCGGCCGGAGCCCTCGGATTGAAACACCTCGACACGTCCGTCACGTACGCGGGCGCGCAAATACTCTCGCCTGCCTGGTTTCTTGCGCTTTTCAAAACCTGCAGGCAGATCAAACCCCTGTGGGTCCACCCATCCTTCGCCCGCCATCACACCTATTGCAGGGCGCGCAAAGACCAGGGTGCAGACCATCGCCGCCACCGGATTTCCCGGCAGGCCAAACACTGGAGTTCCGTCCCAAACGCCCAGCGCAAGCGGTCGCCCCGGTTTCAGCGCGATGCGCCATTCCTGCATTGCGCCAGTTTCGCGCAACAGGGCCGAGACGTGATCTTCGTCACCGGCGGATGCCCCGCCGCTGGTCAGGATCACATCCGCCCGTTCGGCGGCTTCGTCCAGTCGGGCCCGAAGGATTCCACGATCATCAGCGACGCGCCCCAGATCCACCGGAACAAACCCAAGCCGTTCCACCATGGCCAGCAGCATCGGGCGATTGGCGTCGTAAATCTGGCCCGGACCGGCGTCGTCTCCGGGTTCTACCAATTCGTCACCGGTTGAAAGAACCGCCACGCGCAGCGGTTTGCGCACCCACACGGCAGCCACGGCAACCGCCGACAGCAGCGCCAGATCAGCCGAGGTCAGTCGCCGCCCTGCAGGCAGCGCCGGTTCACCGGCTACAACGTCTTCGCCTGCCTTTCTTGTGTTCGCGCCTTGTTTCAACGGCCCGTGAAACGCGATGTGCCCGTCCTGAACGGTCACGTCTTCTTCAAGTATGACGGTATCCACACCCCGAGGCAGCGCAGCGCCCGTGAGTACACGAATGGCGCGGCTAGCGGGAACCGTCCCTTCAAAGGGTATCCCGGCCGCTGCACGTCCATTGATCAGCGGAAGAACATGGGCGCCATTAGGTATCGGCCCAGCAAATCCGTAACCGTCCACTGCCGTGTTTGGAAGCGGAGGATTCGACCGGTTGGCAAGGACATCTTCGGCCAAAACACGGCCCAAAGCACCGTTAAGCGAGACAGTTTCGACCCCTGTTACCGGCCTGACCCTGTCACGCAACAAATTCAGCGCGTCATCCACGGGCGTCCAACTGACGCCTGCAGGCAGCGCAAAGCAATCGTTCCTGAGCGGAGGCGGAGCGATATCCGGTTTTTTCTGCGTCACACCCAGTATCCAACCTTCTTCTGCGGCGTCTACATCCAGCTGTCGGGTCAATTCCTTCTCTGGCAGCCGGGCCAGAGTCAATGCGACCTGTTCAACCTGCCATGCGTCCTTGATCCGATCCCTTGGCGCGGCGCCAAGATTCATCGAGGGCCAGATTTCGACCAATGCAACGGGTTTAGTTAATGGCTCAAAAGGCCAAACCGCCACTTGACCAGCGAAGTGACGCCGCAACCGGGCAAGAACGGGCAGACCCATCATGACCTGGCCGCCCACAGATCCGGCACCGGCCATCTGCCAGCATGTGAAACTGCCCTTGGCGTGAGATTCAACTATTCGGCGTTCTGGGAATGGGTTTTCATACTTGGACTTGGTTCTGGGTAAACCCGCGATGTCCCGTTTCAGGGCGTTCATCCAAAACGGACCTTTGCCACCAAACTGACGGTTGATATCGCCCGCCAGATCGAACCGGTTATTGGAACGCGGAGAATCCTGAACGCGTTGTTCGAACCAGTCCCACAAGACCAACGGGTTTTCAGACCCGGTAAGCGCCTGCGCAAAGCCGCGGGGATAACCAAATGGAAAGTCGAACCCCAGAAACAGTCGGCGACCGGCCGCCAGCTCCTGCCGGATCAGATCGGCCAGCCATGTTTCGGCTAACTGGCGGTTGCGCAGGTAAACCGGGTCGTCGGCAATGCCGTCGCGCACGACACATGCCCAGATCGCATCCTTGCGCGGGCGGGGACCGGTATCGTTTCCACCGGACCAATCCACCATGGCAAAGGTCCGGTACGCGGTCACAAACCAACCTCTTTCAATATGAAATTGGCGATACCGCGCGTGTCATTCAGATCGAACACCGGCCTGTCCAGATCCAGGGGCATATTGCTGGCTACCGCGCGAATGGTGTCATCCGTTTCTGCAATTAACTGGTTCCCCGGCTCGGTCCGAAACGCCTCGATCTTTGGGTGGCGTTCGCGCTTGTATCCCTCGATCAGGACCAGATCGACCGGCAACAACCGATGCAGCAGATCGGACAGTAGTGGCTCGGACGCATCGCGCAGTTCCTGCATTTGGGCCACGCGGTATTTCGAGGCCAGTAAAACCTCGTTCGCCCCCGCCTGGCGGTGGCGATAACTGTCCCTGCCCGGCTGATCCACATCAAAGGAATGATGCGCGTGTTTGACAGTAGAAACCGTAAATCCGCGCCCGGTGATTTCAGCCACCAACCTTTCCATCAGCCCGGTTTTACCTGCATTCTTCCAGCCGGTAACGCCATAGACCCTCATGCCTGTTCCATCATCAACTGCGCCTTTTCAAGGTCTTCGGGTGTGTTAACGTTGAAAAACGGATCGAACGGTTCTGCCGGAAACAAGGCTTGGCGTCCTTTGTGTTTGTCGGTCCAAACCACCACTTTACGCAATCCATTGTTCAGTTCCGCTCGCAGATCATCGCGCAGTGCAACCGGCCAGAGACCGAAAGTCGGGTGCCGATTTACCCGTTTGCCGCCGCCGGATTTCAACTCTTCCCCGGTGCGGGGCGAGGTGGCAAGAACCAGAGGGTGCTGCTGCCCCAGTGCGGCCTGCATCAAGCGCTCAGTAAGATCTAATGGGAAAAACGGCGTATCTGCTGCGGCAGTGACAATGCAATCTGCCCCCTGTTCCGCTGCCCAGTCCAGCCCGGCCAACACGCCGGCCAGCGGACCGGCGTAGCCTTGGATGGTATCGGGAACAACAGGCAGATTCAGATCAGCAAACCGGCTGCGATCGCCGTTTGCATTCAGCGCCAACCCATCTACCTGCGGCCGCAGTCGATCGATGACACGATCCAGCAGGCGTTGCCCCCCCAGCCGCAGTAGACCCTTGTCGCCGCCGCCCATTCGGGTCGCCAGCCCGCCTGCAAGTATCACGCCGAGAGGATGTTTCATCACCGTCATTTCCCAGAGCTTTTTCTGCGATGTTTTTTTTCTTCTGCCTTGATGCTGGACGGGTCGACGTCGCGCACCAACCTGTCCTCGCCTGACAGGCAAACAAACCGCTGCCCGCGCATCCTGCCGATCAGGGTCAGACCAACCTCGCGCGCAATTTCGACGCCCCACGCGGTAAAGCCCGAGCGCGAGGCCAGTACCGGGATGCCCATCATCGCCGTCTTGATCACCATTTCCGAGGTTAAGCGGCCCGTCGTGTAAAGTATCTTGTCCTTTGCCGTCTCGCCTTCAGACATCATCCAACCTGCAATTTTGTCCACGGCGTTATGACGGCCCACGTCCTCCATATAAACCATTGGTCTGTTTTCACGGCACAGTACGGTCCCATGGATTGCCCCCGCCTCAAGGTATAGCGATGGCGTTTGATTGATCTTGGCCGCAAGATCATAGAGCCACGACGTGCGAACAGTGGTCTGCGGGAGCTGCACACCCTCTAACCCCTCCATCATGTCGCCGAACACGGTGCCAACCGCGCAACCGCTGGTGCGGGTCTTTTTCTTTAGCTTATCCTCGAACGAGGTCTCGTGCGCGGTGCGCACAATCGCGGTTTCCAGATCTTCATCATATTCTACTTTTACGATGTAGTCATCCGGGAGAATCATTCCCTGATTGCGCAGAAATCCCAGCGCCAAATACTCGGGATAGTCCCCGATGGTCATTGCCGTGACAATTTCCTGAGAGTTGAGAAAGATGGTCAAAGGGCGCTCTTCAACGACCGATATTTGGCTGATTTCTCCATTATGATCAACGCCTTTGACGGCCCGGGTCAGCCGCGTTGCATGGGGGTCAGGTGCGATAATGAATTCCGTAAGGTCAAGTTTTACCGCCAATTGCAACCCTCTCCCACGCTCGCTAGTGCTGCTTCGCTGCTGGCAACACAATAGGACTTAGCAATGGCAACCTCCACATCCAAATCTTACTACTGGAAAGGTTTCCGCGACGCCGCGCCGTTTACAGTCGTCGTCGTCCCGTTCGCCACGCTTTTGGGTGTTATGTCAACTGACACCGGTTTCAGCATCATTCAGACCGTGGCTTTTGCCGCTGCGGTTTTCGCTGGAGCCGCCTTGTTTGCGGCACTGCAGCTGATGCAGGAAGGCGCCCCCTTAGTAGTCGTGCTGGCGTCGGCGCTGGCGGTGAACTCGCGGTTGGTGATGTACTCGGCCTCTTTGACCCCTTACCTGGGCGCGGCACCATTATGGCAGCGTGCCATTGCCGCTTTTTGCACGATCGATCAGAATTTTGCGCTTTCATCCATACAATATGAAAAAGAACCGGGCATGACCGTTGCGCAGCGCATGGCCTACTTCTTTGGCGCTGTCAGCCCCGTAACCCCGCCATGGCTAATCTGTGCGTATCTTGGGGCATCATTTGGAACGAAAATACCCGAAAACTGGGCATTGGATTTTGCCTTGCCGATTGCATTTCTGGCGATGTTTGGCCCGATGATGCGTTCCTTTCCGCACGTTGTCGGCGCGTTGGTGGCCGTCGTCGTTGCATTGCTGGCGATAAATGTTCCGTACAACCTTGGTCTTATAATGGCTGGTTTGGCAGGCATTATCGCAGGCGCACAGACCGAGTTGTTTCTTGAGCGCAGAAAGGCCACGGCATGAACACCTTTGACTCTGCTTCAATCTGGATCGTAATCGCCGGTCTGGCCTTTGGGAGCTTTTCTCTGCGGTTTCTCTTTCTTGGGCTTGTCGGCGACCGCCCATTGCCCGAATGGTTGCTGCGTCATCTGCGATATACTGCGGTCGCGATTGTACCCGCGCTGATCGCCCCGCTGGTAATCTGGCCACCGGCCACGGGAGGGCAACCGGATCCGCCTCGGATGGCCGCGGCGATAGTTGCATTTGGCGTCGGGCTGGTCACCAAGAACGTGATGGCTGCGATCGGTTCCGGGTTCGCCACGCTTTATTGCATGCTGTATCTGCTTGGTTAAAAACGGCAGCCTGCCGGGTGCGATCAAAAGACAGGCGCGATGTTCTGGATCATGCGCGGCAATCGATTCCGTAAGGTTATGTTTAGGGCTAATTGCAGCCCACGACCTTGCTCGGTGTTGCAGCCTGACTGCGTAAATCACAACAGGACTGAACCATGACAGCCGCATTACCCAAGGTGGATTACTGGAAGGGCTTTCGTGACGGATTGCCGTTTGTCATTCCGATCATTCCTTTTGGAACACTATTTGGCGTGCTTGCTGCTGATACCGGCGCTGATGCGGTTCAGGCGCTGGCATTTTCGATCACTGTGTTTGCAGGCGGAGCACAGTTTGCAGCGTTGCAACTGATGCAGGACGGTGCCCCAATTCTAATCGTGCTGGCATCGGCCCTGGCGGTGAACCTGCGACTGGTAATGTATTCGGCCTCACTGACGCCATATCTTGGGGCAGCACCCCTTTGGCAGCGTGCCATAGCGGCCTTTGTTACTGTCGATCAGTCTTATACCGGTGCGATTGTTAAGTATGAAAAAGAACCAAACATGACCGTTCCGCAGCGCATGGCCTATTTCTTTGGGTTGATTTCACCGCTTACACCTTTTTGGCTGTTGTGCACCTATCTGGGCGCTGTTCTGGGTGCGCGAATTCCCGACAGTTGGGCGCTGGACTTTGCATTGCCCATTACATTTCTGGCGATGATCGGGCCGATGATGCGGACATCGGCGCATGTGGTGGCCGCCTTGGTGGCGATCGCCGTGGCCTTGTTGGCCGTAGATGTTCCATTCAACCTGGGCCTGCTGATTGCTGGCTTTGCTGGCATGGCGGCCGGCGCGCAGGCCGAGTTGTTTAACGAGCGCAGAAAGGCCAAGGCATGAACATGGATAACTACAGCACGATGTGGATTGTTATCGCCGGACTTGCCATTGGCAGCTATTCACTGCGGTTTATCGTTATCGGATTGGTTGGGAATCGTCCGATGCCGCCATGGCTGTTGCGACATCTACGGTACACTGCAATGGCCATTGTGCCCGCCCTGATTGCACCGCTGGTGGTTTGGCCGTCAGCAACAGGCGGGCACACCGACCTGCCCAGAATTCTGGCTGCGGCAGCCACTCTGGGGGTCGGGCTGGTAACCAAAAATGTTTTGGCGGCGATATTCGCCGGTGCCACCACTCTGTATGGCTTGCTTTATTTACTGGGTTGAGCCGTCGTTCAGCGCGTTGAGCTGATCGTTGTTAGCCGCCAAGCCAGCCTGCAGGTCCGCGCTGTCATTTTCATAGTATTTCTCGGTCACAACACCGGGCAGCGCGCCGAACTGTTCGGACAGTTTTACCGGGCTGAACACCACGTTGATCTGTTCGAATCCGGGCACCTGCTGCAGCAGCCGCGCGGTGTAATTTGCGCAGAACGATCCGGGGACCGGCCCCATTTGCTTGGCCAGTTGCAGGGCAACTTCGGCCTGTTGCGGCGTTACCTCGATCGTCTGAATCACCGCGTGGTGTGTTTCGCGCGCATGCGAGCTGCGATAAGCGCGTTCCACAGCAGGGGTTATTCCATACAGAACATCGTTCTTAACCGGCACAACATCGGCATAGAATGATCCCGCCGGATCAAAGATCACGCGCTCGCTGGCGCCGATCATCAAAGAAGTATGCGCCCCGGAACCCGTGCGATTATTGACCATCGTGTATAGCGTCAGGGTCGATGGCCCCGGATCACGATAGGACCGGGCGACAATTTCGAATTGTTCGGCTTCGGTGCCGCGTGACGACCCGCATCCTGCGACGGTCACTGCCAAAAGGCAGGCAAGCAATATTCTGAACACGAAAGGCCCCGATCAGATCACGATGCGAAAACAGCGAGGAAGAGCAATAAGAAGAAAATGATTACCACAAACCATGTCGTGAATTTGATGAAACCATCAAAGGTTTTGTTCTGAACCGTGATGTCCATTTCGCCGTGCTTGTACTCTGCCATATCGCAATCCTATTCGCGTGTTTGACGATTGGATAATCGAAATTTCCGGGCCTGTCACCACGTCATTCGCGCGCAGGGATCACAGTTTCGAAAGGCGAACAGCCGGGATAGCCAAATCCCCACCGCCAGGGCAGGCCAGTACAGGGGCCACCACCGAATCGAACAGCCAGATACATGGCCTCGGAAATGGTTCCATAGGCCGCGCGGATCTGATCAGTCGTCATGTCATAGCGGACGGCGTATTGCTTCGCATTTTCGCGTCCATGTTCCTTGACGCAGGATCGCAGTTCGTCATCGGCGGCAAGACGGGCATCAAAGCTCTGGTCGGCTTCAATTGCGCCACCCGCGTTGTGATAGGCTTGGTCATGGGTCACACAGCACGCCTCCCACGGGGGAATGGTTTCGTGCAATGCGCCGAATTTCGGAAAAGTGTCCGCCACCAACCGCCAGCTTGACGACAACCCGCCCGAACATCCGTCAGTTTCAAATGGTATCGGTTCAGACGCCTCGCGAACCGACATCAACGACCTGTGACGCGGCATCTCAACGCTACGCATCAGATCCTGCGCCGAGGGTGCCGATGCGGTGCAGACCAGAACAAGGGCAAGTTCACGGGCTTTCATCGCGCATCGCCTCGGCGTCTATGGTCATACCGAACGCGGTCGCCAGCCATAGCAGAAGTCGCTCTCCGGGCCCCAATTCAGCGCGAACCCTAAGGACTTCTTTGGCCGTTGCTGGCTTGTCGGTGATCAATCCGTCGACGCCCATCGACGCCATGGCGGACATCTGAAGCGGGTCGTTCACCGTCCAAACGTAAAAATCCTTACCTGCCGCCTGCACGGAACGGATCAAACCGGGGCTTGCCATGCTGGCATTAACCGCGATGAAGTCCCCGTCAAGACCGGCAAGATCGCCTACAGCCGTGGCGGCAAGGACACCTACGCGCCAATCCGGGCGCAGTTTTTGCATCTTTTGTACTGCGGGATACTTCAGGGACATGATGGCGATGTCATCCTGCATTCCCATCTCTTCAACAATCGCGGCGACCCGGTTTTCCAGATCGACATCGTGGCCATAATACTTCAGCTCGATTATCACCTTTGACTTGCCCTTGGCCGCGGCAAGGACGTCTTTCAATGTCGGTGTACGTTGATCAGAATATTCGGGATCGAACCAACTGCCGATATCAATGTCGGCCAGATCGTCCATCGTGGCGTCCCAGATTTTCAGGTTCACACCCGCCAGTTTCATAAAGTCGCTGTCATGCGCAACAACAACGACATCATCAACGGTCTCTTGCACGTCGATTTCAACCCAGTCGGCACCGTCTTCGATGGCTTTAACTATTGCGGACATCGTGTTTTCGGGCCGCAATGCGGCAGCGCCCCGGTGCCCGATGACGTCCACGTCGTCAGTGGCCTGAACACGCGCCAATACCTCTTGCCCGAACCACAGGCCTGCCAACACCGCAATTGCAGCGGCGCCAACGACTGCAAACAATCGTGGCCGCAGGTTTCGGGGCTGTGGGTGCGATTGTTCGGCGGACTTGGGTTCGAAAAACCCGTCAAGCAACACAGCCAGAGCACCCAGTGCAGTTGCCGCAAGAAC
>JBPCWT010000420.1:0-4793 GCA_051009255.1 Ruegeria sp.
GGCCAACGCCCTTCAGCATGGCCGAAGAAATCACCGGCGAATACCACGCTATCGCTAGGGCCATTCTCAGCTGGCCCCGGCAGAAACAAGGCGTCGAATGACTTCAAAAATTGAACGCAAGCGCCACGTAAGGGCCGGTCAGCAGAAGGTCTACGACAGAATTGTCATCTTCAAAGTCTACTTTCAGGTGCCGGTATCCGCCTGCAACGCTGACAGTGTCCGTCCATTTCCAGTTCGCCTGCACCAACGCTTCCCACTGGAACTTTGATCCAACGCTGAACCCGCCGACATTGCCCATCGCGGCAACGCTCCACCGTTCACCCAGAGCCCTGCTGTAACGGGCACCGATCACCGGGTCGGTCCAGTCCCGGTCTATGCTGGCTGTAAACCCACGAACGGTTGTTGACAGCTCCAGGTCCCAATGCCGCAATCCGCCAAAAGCTTCCAGCCGCGATCGGTCATCTTCGAATGCCGCATATCCCGCCGCAAGGGATATCATTGTTCCATCCAGTTCCCACGACGCGATGTTTTCCAGTCGCCCCACCGATATGTCGTCGCCCAGGTTGAGGTAATTGAACTCACCACCAATCGACCACCGCCCGTTGCGGGCCTCACCCGCGATCAGAAAGGCGCTGTTGAGAATGTCAAAGATTGACGTGCTGTCACTTACCGGTGGATTTGGGCCAATGTTCAGCGTGGTTTCGAACTGCGGTCCCCAAACGTAGGGCGCGATAGTGTATTCCCAGTCGCTGGCCTTTGCCGTCCCTGTGAATGCCGTGACAGCAGCAATCGTAGTCGCGGCCATAACTAACCTGTTCATATGCCTGTCGCCTTCCCTGCCTAATCATCTTGTTTTCTGCGATCATCGTCTCATGGCTGGGAATTTCAGGCAATGCCCCGGCTAATCCGATGACCGATCAGGGTCTTCCTTGCCGATGCCCCGAAATACGAACTTGAACGGCAGCACCCACAATATCCCCAAACCGATATAGACCAGCCGTTCCAGCCATATCGGCGGACGCTCCAGCCAGTTCAGAACTGTGACCACCGCCACGATGTACAGCGGCAGGCCGACCACAAGAATGACCAGCGACCAGCGTCGCCGCGCCTTGTAGCTCAGGCCTTTTTCCTGTGCCCCGGTCATCAGTCTGCAAACGGGTCGGTCACCAGAATGGTGTCGTCCCTCTCCTGGCTGGTGGACAGCAGTGCCACCGGGCATTCGATCAGTTCTTCGACCCGACGCACGTATTTGATCGCGTTCGCGGGCAGTTCCGCCCAGCTGCGCGCGCCTTCGGTGGATTCGCTCCACCCCGGCATTTCCTCGTAGATCGGCTTGCACCGCGCCTGTTGGTCCGCCGCAGTCGGCAGGTAATCCAACCGCTCACCATCCAACTGGTACCCGGTGCATATCTTCAGCGTTTCGAATCCGTCCAGCACATCCAACTTGGTCAGCGATATGCCGTTGACGCCGCTGGTCGCACAAGTCTGACGAACCAGACAGGCATCGAACCAGCCACAACGACGTTTGCGCCCCGTGGTGGTGCCAAACTCATGCCCGCGTTCGCCCAGCCGTTGCCCATCGTCATCTTCCAACTCTGTCGGGAAGGGCCCCTCGCCCACGCGCGTCGTATAGGCTTTGACGATGCCCAAAACGAAATCTATGGAACCCGGACCAATCCCCACCCCGGTCGCCGCCTGCCCGGCGATAACGTTCGACGACGTCACGAACGGATAAGTCCCGAAATCAATATCCAGCAGCGCGCCTTGCGCCCCTTCGAACAGGATACGTTTGCCCGACTTGCGCTTTTCGTTCAGCACTTTCCAGACCGGCGCGGCAAATGGCAGGATCTGAGGCGCGATTTCCTTTAGCTGCGCGATCAGCGCATCGCGGTTGATGGGATCAATCCCCAATCCCTTGCGCAAGGGGTCGTGATGCTGCAACGCGCGGTCAACACGCGCCTCAAGCGTTGCTTCGTCCGCCAGATCGGCCACGCGCACGGACCGCCGGCCTACCTTGTCTTCGTATGCCGGGCCAATCCCGCGACCGGTTGTGCCGATCTTGGTACCCTTGCTGGCCGCCTCTTCGCGGGCCCGGTCCAACTCACCATGAATGGGTAGGATCAACGGAGTGTTTTCCGCGATCATCAACGTGTCAGGCGTTATCTCGACGCCTTGCTCGCGGATTGTTCCAATCTCCTTGATCAGGTGCCACGGGTCCAGCACAACGCCGTTGCCAATCACGCTCAGCTTGCCACCGCGCACAACGCCGGACGGCAGCGCGTGCAACTTGTAAACCTCGCCGTCAATAACCAGCGTATGCCCAGCATTATGACCACCCTGAAAACGAGCGATCACATCGGCCCGCTCGCTCAGCCAGTCGACAATCTTGCCTTTTCCCTCGTCACCCCACTGGGCGCCGACAACAACCACATTGGCCATATCCGGTCCTTTTGCGCTGAGTTACCAAACCCGGCTCGTATACCGAGGCTGACGAGACAGGGAAACCGGTATTTCGACGCAGCCCCGACCCTGAACCCAAATGCCCGCCGCGCGGCGATTCAACCGCCCGACGCGTCGTCGCGCAGCCGTACCGGTTTGCCGTGCGGGGTCGTCAGATAGGCATCTTCCCACGCGTTGCGCATGTTCGAAACATCGCCCGGCGCGGCATCGCCCTGTTCTGCCAGCAGCAGCTCCAGCGTCTCTAGCCAGGCATGAAAATAATCGTCGCCGCCATCCAGCTCACGATCCAGACCATGCCGTTTCAATGTCTTCGAAAACCGCTCGGCCCAATCAGGCCAGTCAAAGCGTCCCGCCTCGTTCAATGCCACGGTCACCGCGAAAACCTGCGCATGCCAGGGTTCGGCAAAAACAGGTTCCGGGGCGGAATGGGTTACACAATCGCTCATGCCGGTTCCAGATAGCTTTGCCACAGATCCAGAACCAATTCGTCATCCGGGTGTTCTGCATGCGCCCACACTTCGCGGGCATGAAACCGAACAGCATACAGCGGCTCGGGCGCCTCGCCCAGCTTATGCGCGTTACTATCAGGGAAAACATGATTCCCGTGCAAACGCATCACGTAGCCCTGAGCGCCAGCAATGTATTGCGGCAGGCGGGTATGGCCACCGGATACAAGCGTATTGTCATGCGGAATGCGTACGCGCACCGCCTGACCGGCTGAAAACACGGGCGCAGGCCCATCTTGGCGGTCCGCAGGTGATCCTTTGGCCAGCAACTCGGCCACGGCATCCGCCTTGAGCACCAGCGAGGCAAGCGGGTGCTCATTGTCATCTTGGACACCGCGCAGATCATCCTCGGTCAGAACGCCGTTTTCCACCAGCAGATCAGCCAGCGCTGAAATCCACCGCTCGAAATAAGAAAACTTTGCGTAATCTTTTGGCGAAAGCCTCTCGCGCGCATGGCGCGACACGTCAATGTTCCAACGTCTCAGCGATCCGGCGGCCTGCACTATCGCAAATGCCCTGGCATGCCATTCTTCGGAAAAAACCGGCGCGTCCTCTGCTTCTGGCTTTACCGGGCCATCTCCGAACCGGCCCCCCATATCGTGAAGTCGGGTCATGACGGCATCCTTGCCATTCCTGTGCCGATCATGCTGTCGCGCGTGACCAGCGCGGCCAGTTCATCCTCGGTCAAATCCTCGGTCCCCTCGGGGCGCATCGGCATGACCAGATAGCGTATTTCGGCGGTCGAATCCCAAACCCGGACCGAGGTGCCTTCGGGCAGGGATACGCCGAATTCTGTCAGCACCTTTCGCGGCTCCCGCACGGCGCGGGCGCGATACGCATCCGATTTGTACCAGCCGGGCGGAATCCCCAGCAAAGGCCACGGGTAACAGCTGCACAAAGTGCAAACGACCATGTTGTGTTGTTGGGGCGTGTTTTCGACAACAACGATATGCTCTCCTTGCCGCCCAAAGAATCCCAGATCGGCCACAACCGATGTGGCGTCTTCCATAAGTGTTCGCTTGAATTCGGGGTCCGACCAGGCTCGGGCCACGACGCGCGCGCCGTTCTGTGGGCCGATCTTGTTCTGATAGGTGTCTATGACCTCGTCCAGCGCTGCCGGGTCGATCAGACCCTTGCGGGTCAGTATCGTCTCCAGTGCTTTAACGCGAAGCGCGGGTTCAGGTGGCAAAAGGGCGTGCGGGTGGTCGTGGTCGTCATGTGGCATGCGCGCAAAGTGCGCGACACCTCGCCCACTGTCCAGCCCCTTTGCCGTGATCCGGGAAATCACGTTCGGTGATGCCAACTCATGCCTTGCCCCCCGGTTCAAACTTGCATAGATAGCACGCCGTACACGTCACGCCGCACAGGAAGACCATGGAAAACGTCGTTCTCATCATCCACCTCCTCTTGGCCCTTGGCCTGATTGCCGTTGTTCTGATGCAGCGGTCCGAAGGCGGTGGCCTTGGCATGGGCGGCGGTGGCGGCGCGACGGCAGGCCGCGCGGCAGCAACCGCGTTGGGCAAGGTCACATGGATCCTTGCGATCTGTTTCATCGTGACCTCTATCACGCTGACCATAATCGCGGCCAAAAACTCGGCCGGCAGTTCGGTTATCGACCGTCTGGGCATTCCCGCGCCGACCGAATCCGACGATAGCGCACCGGCCATTCCGTCAGCCGATGATCTGCTGCCACCGGTTCAGGGCGACAATGCTCCGCTGATTCCTCAGGCCGACTGATCCACTAAACCTAGAAAACCGAAAGAGAACGGCAACAGCATCTTGCGGTTCTCTTGCGCTATTGGCGCGAATCCTTTATATGTGAAGTCC
>JBPCWT010000421.1:0-16455 GCA_051009255.1 Ruegeria sp.
GGGTTGGGACACGGATCAGTTTCCAAACAACGTGCCAGAAGTTGCGCTGGCTTATTATGAGGTTCTGAAAGCTGGCGGGTTTTCGACTGGTGGTACAAACTTTGACGCCAAACTCCGACGTCAGTCATTGGATCCATCCGATTTGGTGCTTGCCCATGTCGGTGCAATGGATGTTTGCGCCCGTGGGATAAAAGCCGCCGCACAGATGCTGCAAGACGGCGGATTGGAACAAGCCAGGGAAGATCGTTACTCGAACTGGCGAGAGGCCACAGCGCAACAGAATCTGCAGGGCGGTCTGGGTGGTTGTTACGACTATGTTGTGAAGAACGGCATCTCTCCTGATCCGCAATCGGGTCGTCAGGAAAAACTGGAAAATCTGGTCAACAGGTTCGTCTAGGGCATCATTGGCATAAGGTATCAGACAGGTGGCGTTTCAGCACCCTGTCTGACGTGGTTTCGTCGTGACGCAATGATTTCAATGCGCGTTCAGCGCATTCAAATTGCCGATGTCGCAGCGGGAGAGGCGGAAAACTTATCGCAAATCCAACTTTCCCACCGATCCTCGCTGCGACCGCCGTTTTTGCTGTAAAAGCCCTTGGCTTTGTCGTTCCACGGAACCACAGCCCACAACAGTTGACCGCACTGCAGTTCCGCCGCCCGGGATTTTACAGCGCCAAAAAGCGCCTCACCAACGCCAGACCCGCGCGAAGCCTCGGTGACGTTCAGCTCTTTAAGGACGAGGTTGGGTTTCAGGTGGTAGGTGTATGGGATTTGATAAACAACTGCCATGCCAAGCAGTTCTGTTGAACCCGTGTGATGAGCAACAAATGCCTCAAATTGCGGGGCATCTGACAGGCCGCGATCAATGATGTCAGCCGGCGTTACGGCCAGATCGTACCCTTCGAACTCGGCCAGGGCCAACATTAACGCGTGCAGTTGCGGCACGTCTGCCGCCTGAAACGGGCGAACAACAATTTCTTTGACTGTCATCAGTACTCACCGTCTGCAAGTGTATCGGATTGGTATGCTGCCGGGTCTGGGTTGTCGGTCAGCATGTTTCTGACCCATGCCTTTCGCTCATGTTCGATAACGATGCTTTCCCAAACACAGGCGTTTAGCCGAGGGTCACCAACCCGGTAGAAATCGTAAGAGTCCGGTTCCGCCCGCATCAGGATATGGCAGTTTATTTCGCCATAAGCCCACCAGTGAAACAACAACCAAGTGCCGGCCGTTCCACTGTGAACTATTGCATAGGCTTGCGAGTGGTGGCTGCCGAGATTGTGGATTTCCTTTACCAACGCTTCGATTTGTCCATCTATCGCGCTGCGCAGCTCCGCAGGCGGATCCGTCATGTTCTGGTCTGCATTGATCCAATACATCTTGATGGAAATGCCATCTGCCTGCTGCATGCCAAGGTTAGTGAACCAACGCCTTGAATAAGGATCTGTGCTTCCATCTGTTGCGCCTGGCGGTGAAACCAATGGTTTTCCAGCGCTGGGTACGGTTTTTCGGAAACCGTCCTTTACTGCGATTTTGCCGTCCCGAAACTTAAACGAGTCGAACCCTCGGGTTATCTGAGTGGTTCCGTCCGAGCGTTGAATTTTCCACGCCCAGCCAGCGAAGCCGTCGTTGCCGACGATGACAGCAGGGTCCGTAACTGCTTCACCAGCGTCTAATTCCAGGAAATGGGCAAAACCTTCACGAACCGCTTCTTTGCCCGCCCAAGTGTGACCCGGTTCTGGTCCAACGGAGCCAGAGAAAACAATGTCGTCAGTCACAAGATCCATCAAGGTTTGCAGGTCCTTTTCAACCCATGCTTTCTGAAACGCGACCAGCGTTGCCTTGTTTTGTGTGGTTGCGTCGTTTTCGGTTGCCGTGACCATGCCCGGTTCCTCTTGATCTGATGCGGCCGCAATACTATTGATCTATTGGCATGCAGGAAATGTCCAATTGTGAAAGATCTAGGCATACCAATTTTGCGTAAGCTGGACACCATAACATTTCACGTCGATCGGGGTTCCAAGCAACCGATTACAATTCAACTGGTGGATCACCTTCGGCAATTGATTGGCAGCGGCGATCTGCAGGTCTCCGCCCGCCTTCCGTCAACACGTTCGTTGGCAAGTGATCTTGGGCTGTCACGTTCTACGGTTGTAACGGCGTATGAGCAGTTGTCATCTGAAGGGTTTCTGGATCAGCGCCAAGGGGCGGGTCATTTTGTTGCGACCCGGCACATTCCTGAGCTCAACGCGGAATTGGCAGCGCCAAGATCCAGGGTTCGAAAAGTCATGAGTTCGACGCTTCAAAGACCGAGGCAGTTCCAACCGTGTGTGGCGGATGGGCGTTTGTTTCCCCTAAAGGCATGGTCCAGAAAAATATCTCGGGTCGCGCGGCGTTCTCCTTCTTCGCTGGTGACGCTTGATCACCCGTTTGGTGATGTACGGCTGCGAGAGGCCATTGCAGCACATGTAGCCGAGTGGCGAGGTGTTTCCGCATGCGCGGAACAGATCATTGTCACGGCAGGAACTGGTGACGCAATACGGCTTATCCTAGAAGTGCTTGGGAAGCCGGGAATGAAAATCGGTCTGGAAAATCCCGGTTATCTACCTGTTCGGCAAACAGTCTCACGTCTTGGTCTAAGCCCTGAATGGTTAAGCATAGGCGCAGAGGGTGCGGCCCTGCCCAGCGACCGATGTAGTATGGCGGTTCTTACACCATCGTTTCAATTTCCCCTTGGTGGCGCAATGCCGTTAGAGCGCAGAAGCGCGTTTCTTGCGTGGGCAAAAAAGAACAATTCCTGGATTATCGAAGACGATTATGACAGCGAGTTTCGCTATGGTGGTCAACCGATCCCGGCAATGGCTGGGTTGGATCGTGGTGGGCGCGCAATATATGTCGGCACATTTTCCAAAACGTTTTCCCCTGACATTCGCATCGGGTACCTCATCATTCCGGATGACCTGATGGACCTGATGACATCAACTCTTTCGGAAAGACCTTCAAATGCGTCTCTGGTGCCTCAGCGTGTTCTCGCAGAGTTCATTGAAGACGGCGCATTTCACCGGCACCTTAGAAGAGTGCGCCGTCACTATGCGCAGCGGCGGGATGCTTTGCTGGATTTGGTTGAGGGCTCGCTGGGTCCGCAACCCCAGGCCCGCGCGCTCAAAGGCGGGATGCAAATTGCGGTCGAGATGCCACATGAAATTGACGACCGGAAAGCTTCCCGTGTAGCCGCCACTGACGGATTGGGGCCAGAGCCGTTGTCAAAATATGATGCCGGCCAAACCCGAAGTACCGGACTGTTGATGGGATTCTGTGCGCACTCTCCTGAAGAAATGAAGGACGGGTTTCCGTCACTGGTACGGCTGTTGGGTATGTGAAGACCTAACTTGGCGGGCGATTTCGAACGCAAATTTTTCAGAAATTTAACTGCAATTTCACCCTGAAAACCTATTTCGCCGCGCCATTAAAGGCCGGTTAGTGTCTGCGGCATTTGCCTTTCGGCAAGTTATGATTCGTGCGGAAAATTGACTAATTAGACCTTCGCCAGTTTGAAAACGAGAGAATAAAATACACAATCTTTCAACTATCAAATTGAGATCAATATGAATTTTGCAAATTGGTGAAAGAAAATTCACCAATTGACAATTATTTACAGTTCGTGAAATCTATTGCGCAAGCTGCAGGAAATTGCAAAAATTGTGCAAAAAGCCATGCGGCGAAAAGGGGCCGGGCGAGTCCGGCCAGTCCTACGCAACAGAGGAGTGCATCATGGGGACCAATATTAAGAGGATGCTTCTGTCCGGGCTCGTGGCTTCGGCAATGACCGCGACCGCAAGCATTAGTTATGCAGATGATGGAAAGCGCATTGCGTTTTTTGTTTCGGATCTTTCAAACGTCTTCCACCAGAGCCAGGCCGCCGAGGCGCAGCGTTATGCTGCGGAAAAATATGGCGCCGAGGTTGTGGTGTTTGACGGTCAAGCGGATTCCGCTGTTATGACCCAGAATGTTGATCAGGTTTTGGCAGGTGGATTTGATGCCGCAACGCTGCACATCTGGGATGCAGAAGCTGCGACACCCGGTGTCAATGACGCGGTCGGCGAAGGCATTGTCATGACCTCGTTCTTCAGCCCGATCACGGATACAGGTGTTCCAACCGCGCGCAGTGACGAAGCAAGTGTTTCGTTTGAAATGGGCGCGCAGATGGCAAAAGCCTGGAAAGACGCGCATCCTGATAAGCCGATCGTAATGGTTCAGTTGGGGTGGCCAAACCATACCGAAGTAAACTCGGGCCGGACCGCCCCGTTCGTTGAGGGCGTATTGTCAGTCGATCCAGATGCCGAAAACCTTGGTGCGCTTGATTCAAGTGCGGGTCAGGAGGCAGCAAAGCAAATTATAGTTGATTTGCTGACACAACGCCCCGAAGTGAACTTGATTTATTCGGAAGCGTCGAACCTTACGGTCGGAACAATGGCAGGGTTGTCTCAGCTTGGACGTGGCAAGTTCGACAACGGCAAGCCGTTGACGGAAATCGTGGCCAGCGTCGACTTTGACGCGGTTGAGTTCGAGCAAGTTTATGACCCGAATTCGAGCCTTAAGCTCTCGATGGGGCTGCCTCCGGTCGAAACTGCACGTGGCCGCATTGATCTGATCATGGACGTGGTCAAAGGAGATGTATCTGCCCAGAACGACCCGGCGCAGGAGTTCTTCTACAAGGCCTACACCATCTCTTACTGGGGAATGGAAAAGGATCAGGCCAAGTCCTGGCTTGACGAACAGTTCGGTGGCTAAACGCTGACTGAACGCAAGCTTGGCGGCCCAGTGCCCTGAAGGGCCTCACTCCCTGAACCGGGCCGCCAAGTTTGAAATCGAAAGAACTCAGTTGCCGAAGGCATCCTTTGTTAACCGCCTCCCAAACTGCACAAGCGAAAGAACGGTACGAGCTCTAAGATGCAGACTCAATCAGATATCAATGGCCTGACGGGCGAAAACGTTCTGACCGTCGCGGGGCTTACCAAGGATTACCCTGGGGTCCGCGCCGTCGATAACGTGTCTTTTGGCATTGCGCACGGTACTGTTCATTGCCTGGTTGGTGAAAACGGGGCAGGGAAATCGACATTGGTCAAGATGTTGACCGGTGCGCTAAACCCAACCAGCGGTGCAATGACGATAAATGGGGCAAAATTTTCACCATCGAACCTGCAAGAGGCGCGCGAGGGTGGGATCGCCACACTTTTTCAGGAATTACATGTCGTCGATGAACTTACGGTGCTGGAAAACCTTACGCTTGGCATGGAAAGCAGCCGTTTTGGGTTCTTCACCAAGTCCGATCTGGAAGGCCGGGTTGTAGAGACGCTGAACGCTATTGAGCCTTCGATTAACCCTGCCGCACGTGTGTCTTCGTTAAGCGTGGCCCAAAAGCAAATCATCGAAATTGCCCGTGCCGCGTCTTCTGGCGCAAGCATCATCATTATGGACGAGCCTACAGCCGCGCTGTCCGAACGTGAGGTAGAGCGGCTGTTCAATGTGATCCGGCGATTGCGCGAAACAAATGTGACGGTGATCTATATCTCTCACAAGTTGGATGAAATCTTTGAACTGGGTGACAACGTTACCGTGCTGCGGGATGGCAAGCATATTGCCACGAAACCGTTGAGCGATGTCGAAGGTCGGCAGGAACTGATCGCGATGATGATCGGGCGCACAGTTTTTCAAACGTACGAACCACGTAACGCAGTACAGGACGAAATCGTGTTGTCCGCCGAAGGGCTGACAAACGATCTGCTACAAAATGTTAGCTTTGACATTCGCCGGGGCGAGATCGTGGGGTTTTACGGGTTGGTTGGCGCCGGGAAAACAGAGATCGCCCGCGCACTTTTCGGGGCTGACCACGTTGATGGGACTATCCGTTTCAAAGGCAAGGATGTCGGTCGGACACCGAAGGCAGCGATTGCATCGGGTTTGGCACTTGTCCCGGAGGAGCGGCGAACGCAGGGTTTGTTTACCAGCCTGTCCATCCGCGAGAACATTCCGGTAATGAACCTTCCCCGAATGTCGAACGGCGGTCTCTATCGTGCGGCACAGGAAATTGAGGCAGCCGAAGATTATGTTCGCCGCCTGAGCATTGCGACGGATTCAATAGACAAGCACGCAGAAAAGCTGTCGGGCGGAAACCAGCAAAAGGTTGTTTTGGCCAAATGTCTGTTTTCCGACGCGGAATTGTTGCTATTGGACGAACCGACACGCGGTGTTGATGTTGGCGCCAAATCCGAGATCTATGACATTATCAGAGGGCTGGCTGACGACGGAAATTCAGTGGCAATTTTTTCTTCCGAGCTAGAAGAAGTTCTGGGACTTTGCGACCGCATCTTCCTTTTGTTTGATGGACGTTTGGAAGAAGTTGTGACGAACGGCGCAGACGTGGACATCGCCCACATACTGACCGTCGTCACCGGCGGTCACGAGGGGGCCGTCCAATGAGTTCGACAATCGAGGTTACACCGCCAATGAAATCTGGTTCCGACCGCCGAATGAGCGATGAGAACTTTATCACTGTGCTCGTTGGTGGGGTGGCCGTTGGGCTGTTCCTGTTGACCTCGGTTCTGGTTCCAAACTTTTTTCAGTTTCAAAATATGGTGAATTTGATCACCAACAATTGGGCCGTAATCTCGTTGGGTGTTGGCGTAACGTTTCTGCTGGTTTCGGGCAATTTTGACCTGAGCGTGGGCGGTATTGTGGCGTTGTCCGGCGTTCTTTCGGTCTGGTTTGCACAGTCAACAGGTGGGGCAAATCCGTTGTCCACCGGATTGGGCTTTCCTTATCCGTTGGCTATCGCCTGTGCTCTGGCAGGTGCGATGGCGATAGGTGCGCTTAATGCTCTGTTCGTTGTACGCTTTGGTATCCCGTCCATTATTGTCACCCTTGGCACGATGATGTTGGCGCGAGGTGTCGCGCAAGTCATCACGCATGGATCTCAGCGGAATACAAATCTGCCAACCGAGTTTGGGTTTCTCGGCAATCTCTCAATGTTTGGGACCTCGATCAAGTTCCCGGTTGTTCTGATGGCGATCTTGTTGCTCGTGGCAATCATTATCGAGAAAAAGTCAGTTTTCGGACGCATGACGTACTGGGTCGGTTCAAACCCTGTGGCGGCTTCGCTTTCGGGTATCGACCGGGGCTGGCATATCACCAAGCTGTATCTTTTCAGTTCTGCCGTGGCAGGGGTCGTCGGAATCCTTTTGGCTTCTGAGTTTAAGTCTGGCTACTCGAACCGCGGAACGCTGATGGAGTTTGACGCGCTGGTTATTGCTCTGCTGGGTGGCGTCGCCATCGCAGGTGGTTTCGGTTCCGTGATGGGAATGTTCTTTGGCGCGATCATTCTGGCAGTAGTGACCTCGGCGGCGACCGGTCTGGTGCTGTCCCCAGACTGGCAATACATACTCAAAGCCATTGCTGTGTTCCTGGCTATAGTTACGCAAACCTGGGCGCTTGCCCGCAGGAACAGGTGAACGCGATGACCGATACAACCACCCAAAATTCAGGCCAATCTGCTGGTTCTCGCGCCGCTGACTTTCTGCGCAACTATTACATCTACATCGTTCTTGTTGCAGTTATCGTGTTGTTGAGCATGGCGAACCTTGACAAGTTTGATCTGTTTGAACGTGGAAACTTCCTGAACAAGAACAACATAGTAAACATCCTGAGAGTGTCGGCACCTATTCTGACCTTGTGTGGGGCGTTCACGCTGTTGATGGTCTCAGGATACATTGATCTGTCCGTCGGCAGCGCAATGAGTCTGAGTGCAGTTTTTTATGCGCTGTTGGCGATCAATGGGGTGCCATTCCTGCCTGCCCTTGGCGCGACAGTCGTGTTCGGCGTCGTGCTGGGCGCCATTAATGGCCTACTGGTCGTGCAGTTGGGTATAACGCCCGTTATTGCGACGCTGATTACACTTAGTTTCTACAAGGGCGTTGCGCTTTTGTTGGTCGAAGACGGTGTGTCGGCCATCAAGTCTGGCGGCGGTTTGAAAATGCCCGGTTGGTTCAATGACTACGGGCGAGACGGAATATTCCTCAAGCTTCCAGCCGCGTTTTGGGTCGCTGTGGCCGTTACGCTGGTGCTGGTGATTGTGCAGAACCGCGGCGTATTGGGTAAATACGCGGCCGCAACGGGTGGAAACCCTACTGCGGCCAAACTGTCGGGCATCAATACGGGCCGCGTTGTTTTCTTGCTGTATGTCATTGTGGGGATCACCGCTGCGTTGGCGGGCATCGCTCGGGCCAGCTTTATGTCACTTGGCGATCCTCTTTCAGGGGATGGGATGGAGCTGACGGCCATTTTGGTGGTTCTGCTGGGCGGCACCGCGTTCTCCGGTGGCGAAGGTCGCGTTCTGAGGTCTTTCATTGGGGCGCTTATTATCATGGCCCTGACGGTCGGAATGCTGACCATTGTTCCAGCATATTATCAGACTCTTGTAATTGGCGCCTGCCTGTTGGCGGCGGCCGCTTCTAATCACCTGGTCAGCCGGAAAGGCAAAGTGTAATGAACTCCGTCACTCCTAACCCCGACCAGATGCGCCTGATCGCAAAGGTTTTGACGCTGCATTACGAGGAAGGTCGGTTGCAGTCCGAAATCGCGAAAGAACTGGGTCTGTCTTCTGCAAAGGTTAACCGGCTTATCAAACAGGGACGTGAGCTGGGAATGGTGCAAATCACCATTAAAAGCCCCTTGTTACGTTTGTTTGACTTGGAAAGTGCGCTTAGTGGACGTTGGGGGTTGAAAAACTGCCTTGTTGTACCCTCGGTTTCCGGCAGCTCCGAAACGACGCTGAACGAAGTGGGCAAGGGTGCTGCCCGATTGTTACTCGACAATCTAAGGGATGGCGACACCATCGCGATTTCAGGTGGTAAATCATTGAGCACATTAATCGAAAACCTTGGATCGGGCCGGACATATGACGTGAATGTTGTGCCGATGACGGGGGGCGTTCAGGGCCAGCATTACACCGACGTCAATCACCTTGCGACCGAATTGGCCAGAAAATTGGGTGGGCGGTCTACTTTGATCCACGCACCGCTGCACGCCGAAACGCAAAAAGAACGTGATATTCTAATGTCACTGAAATCGGTGAAGCCCGTATTGGATCAAGCAAGAAATGCGGCCGTCGCCCTGGTGGGTATCGGCGCCGTGCTTGGCGCAGAGTCGACATATTATCAGGCGCATCCGGTATCCGAAGAAGAGCGAGGCCGTCTTTATAAATCAGGCATACGCAGTGAATTCTTAGGTCATTTGATTGACCGCAGCGGGTCGCTTTCTGGTAACGGCTTCAATTCTCGACTTGTCGCGCTGCCGCCGCAGGAAGCCGCGAAAATCCCGGTGACAATAGCCGTGGCTTCGGGCCCAGAGAAGGTTGAGCCCATCCTTGCCGCGTTGCGTGGGGGATATTTTGATTCACTTGTAACGGATGAGCATACCGCACGCGCGCTGCTTGAAGAGGAGAACGGGAATGGTTGAGGTTTTGGAACAGGAACAGCTTATCAGACAGATCGGTAAATCGGGGATCAAGGCATCGGCCATCGGGCTTGGAACTTGGGCGATTGGCGGCTGGATGTGGGGCGGTACGGATGAAAAGCGTTCAATTGGCGCGATCCAGGCGGCCGTCGACGAAGGTATTACTCTTGTCGATACCGCGCCTGCTTATGGTCAGGGCGTTGCCGAAGAAATTGTAGGCAAAGCGTTGAAGGGCAGGCGTGACAAGGTTGTGCTGGCAACGAAGTGCGGGTTGGTCTGGCATACTCGGAAAGGCAACCATTTCTTTGACTGTGACGTAGGTCCGGTACATCGTTACCTTGGGCGGGATGCAATCATTTATGAAGTAGAACAAAGTTTGCGCCGACTGCAGACAGATGTCATCGATCACTACATCACTCACTGGCAAGACCCGACGACCCCCGTCGAAGAAACGATGGAAGCGCTGGAAACGCTGAAACAGCAGGGTAAGATACGTTCAGTCGGGGCCAGCAATACTTCGACAGATGACGTAAAAAACTATCTTGCCGCCGGGCAGCTGGACGCAGTGCAGGAAGAGTATTCGATGGTCAAACGCGACATCGAGGACAAGATGATCCCATTGTGTCAGCAAAACGGAGTTTCGGTCCTGAGCTACTCCTCGTTGGCATTGGGGCTCTTGAGCGGCAAGATCGGACCGGACCGTGGGTTTGAGGGCGACGACCTTCGCAAAGATAATCCAAGGTTTTCACAGGCAAATCGCCAGAAGATTGCCCGATTGATGGAAGCCATCGCCCCCATCGCCGACAAACACAACGCCACATTGGCCCAAACCGTCATTGCTTGGACGGTTCAGCAGCCGGGCATCACTTTCTCGCTCTGCGGTGCCAGAGACGAACGTCAGGCGGTTGAGAATGCTCGGGCGGGGCGGCTTAGATTAAGTGCGTCAGATATTGGGGCGATCTCCTCTGCTGCGGCGGCGCAGCTGACCGACTTGGACAGCTAGTCCACGTCACAAACAGAAACGAATGGACGCTGGATTCCAGTGAACGGGTAGGGCATGTCTGAAGGACGCGAACATAGGCTTGAGACGATACAAGGCGACAACCGCTTTGATGTTGTTGTGGTCGGTGGTGGTGTCAATGGCATTGGCGTTTATCGCGAATTGTCGCTGCAGGGGTTGCGAGTTCTGCTGGTTGAGCGAAATGATTTCGCGTCGGGATGCAGTGCTGCACCTTCGCGGATGATCCACGGCGGCCTGCGCTATCTGGAAAATGGCGAGTTTGGTCTGGTACGAGAGTCACTGGCCGAACGCGATGCTTTGCTTCGGAACGCGCCGCATATGGTTCGGCCATTGGCGACAGTGATACCGATTGCCAACATGACGTCAGGCCTTTTCAATTCTGCGGCACAATTTCTGGGACACACAGGCAAACCGGCGCAACGTGGAGCGCTGCCGATCAAGTTGGGGCTTTCGCTATACGATTGGGTGACGCGGCACCGTCGCGTCATGCCTCGGCATCGGTTCTATTCTGGCGGCGAAACGCGCAGACGCTGGCCTGCGTTAACCAATAAGGCCAAGCAGTCGGCGGTTTATTTTGACGCTTGGATTAGTCATCCGGAACGGCTTTGCGTTGAAATGATCCGGGATATGGCGGATGCGGCACCACAATCAATTGCACTGAACTATGCCGAGATTTCCGCGGACGAAGATGTTTACGTTCTGACCTGCAATCGCAGCGGGCGGCAATTGAACATCGCACCCTCGACGATCGTCAATGCAACTGGGGCCTGGTTGGATTCAACTGCCCGATCATTGGGTGAAGAAACCGAAGAACGGATGGTGTCCGGCACCAAGGGATCTCATTTAATCCTCGACAACCCCCGACTTGCGAAAAGTTTGGGCGGGCACATGGTTTACTTTGAAAATTCGGATGGCCGGGTTTGTATCGCCTTCCCCTATCTTGGCCACGTTCTTGCCGGTTCAACAGATATCCGTGTGCCCGAAGCAAAACGAGTGCGCTGCGAAGAGGATGAGCTTGAATACATCCTCGACTCTCTCAGTCAAATATTCCCGGATGTACCGCTTGATCGGTCTGACGTGGTGTTTTCTTACAGCGGGGTACGCCCACTGCCCAGCAGCGACCACGATTTTACGGGGCGGATTTCAAGGGGCCACAGCGTGCGACGTCTGGCTGGCAAGGTGCCTCAGTTCTGTATGATTGGCGGCAAGTGGACGACATTCCGTGCCTTCGCAGAACAAGTCGCAGATGATGTGTTGGAAGAGCTAGGCCGCAATCGGTCAGTTGGTACAGCGGAATTGCCGATTGGTGGTGGCAAAAATTATCCGGGTGGATCGGAAGAACTGGAGCGGAACCTTCAATCAAGCTTTGGCCTTGATGCTGTCCGCGCACGGCACCTGGCAGAACACTATGGGACTATGGCGGTCGAGATGCAGCGGGCTTGTTCGAATGAAACCCAGGATGCGCCTATCTGCGAAGGCGCTGCATACACAGGTTCTGAAATCCGTTGGCTAATCCGGAACGAGCAGGTCGAAACGCTGTCTGACATTGTTTTGCGGCGGACCTCGCTTGCCATAACCGGTGCCGTGTCAACGGCGATCATAGATGCGCTAGGGGATATTTTGGCAAGCGAACACGACATTTCGCCAACGGCACTGGCAGCTCAAAAAGCTGACCTCATTAAAGAATTCAAGGACTTCTATGGAGTAACGCCGGAAGTTCTTGAACAAAGAAGCAAGGAACGGAGCATGGAATGCGCGTAAGTACCAAGGCAAGGATGAACCGGTTGTTCACTAATGGCGGTTGCCTCGATGTGGCCGTGGATCACGGGGTTTGCAACGAGCCGAGCTTTATGGTCGGGCTCGAAGATATGGCCGGGGTAATGGATACGTTGATCGGCGCAAGACCTGACGCGATACAATGCGCCTATGGGCAGGCCGACTTGTTGCAGGGTCGGCCTGAAAAAGACAAACCGGCCTTGGTGATGCGGATCGATATGGGTAATCCGTACAACGATACGCGTCATCGCGAAATGTGGTCGATGCTTCAAAATGCAGAAGAGCCGATTATTGGGGCACTGGAAATGGATGCCGCCGCAGTTGTCGTAAACCTGTTCATGTTACCGGACGAGCCAGAGTTGTTTCGCCAGTGCGTTGAGAACATCAGCCGCGTTCGGGCGGCCTGTCATAAGTTTGGAATGCCACTAATGATTGAACCTCTGGTTATGTTGCCGAACGAGGTGCGTGGTGGCTATCAGGTCGATGGTGACGCAGACAAGATCGTGACACTGGTGCGGCTGGCATCGGAAATGGGCGCAGATATCATCAAGGCAGACCCGACCGAACACGCCGAGGATTTTCATCGCGTGATCGAAGCTGCAAGAGTGCCCGTATTGGTTCGCGGTGGTGGCAAGGAAGAGCTGAAAACCGTGCTCAAGAAATCGGCTGCACTGTTGGCGCAGGGCGCCAAGGGCATGGTTTATGGTCGGAACGTTTATCAACACGACAACCCAAAGGCTGTTGTCGCTGCACTCATGGCGATGATCCACGATGGCGCTAGCGGCGAGGATGCGTGGGACATCTATAACGATGCCTGACAACACCAAATACTTTCTGGGCCTCGATGCCGGGAACACAGTTATCAAGGCCGTATTGTTTGACGGCGAAGGGCGGCAGATTGCGCGGCATGGGTTGGATGGAAAATCCACAACGCCAGAACCGGGGCATGTTGAACGTGACCTGAACGAGCTTTGGTCGAATGCAAAAACCGCCATCAAAACCTGCATCCAAAAAGCGGGAATTGATGCATCGAATATCGCCGCAGTTGGGTGCGCGGGGCATGGCAATGGGCTGTATCTGCTTGATAATGCTGGCGCGCCGCTGATTGGCATTCAATCGTTGGACAGCCGCGCGGCAGGGCTTGCTGCTGAGTTGTCTGCAGTGTCGGGCGACAGGTTGCATGCACTCTGCCTACAAAAGCCCTGGCCGTCGCAAACGCCAACGCTGTTGGCTTGGATCAAACGAAACCGGCCCGAATTGTATGCACAAGCCAGCACGGTTTTGCTGTGCAAGGACTTTATAAATTACAGCCTGACAGGGGAACTTGTCAGCGAAACGTCTGATATGTCGGGATGTGGCTTGGCACGTATGCCCGACGCCACTTACGACGATGAGTTGTTAGAACTCTACGGATTGAAAGATGCCCGGGCGATGCTTCCTCGATTGATAGCCCCGCATGAGATTGCGGGAACTGTGACCGAGGAGGCCGCCGCCGTTACCGGACTTGCCGTGGGTACGCCAGTTGTTGGCGGATACTTTGATGTCGTCTCCAGCGCGTTGGGTTCGGGCGCTGGCACTTCTGGAAGTGCGTCGATAATAGCTGGAACATGGAGCATCAATCAGGTGTTCTCGGACCGTCCAGTGGTCGACCCTGCGGTTTTCATGGTGTCGGCATTTGGCCCGTCCCGGTTTGTGAACATCGAGGCCAGCGCCACGTCTGCGGCAAATCTGGAATGGTACGTCCGAGAGCTGGTTGAGCGGGGCGAACACCACGAAGACCCATTTGGGCAGTGCAACGCACTTGTTGGCACGGTCGAACCGCGTGCCGATGACCCATGGTTTCACCCATTTTTGTATGGATCGGGGCAGGGGGCTGAGTTTCGTGCTGGCTTTTATGGGCTGGCTGGATGGCACACAGAGGGAAACGTGCTGCGCGCATTGTTCGAGGGCGTTGTTTTCGAACACCGCAGACACATTGAAAAGCTGCAGGGTGCAGGCGTCGTCTTTGACCGAGCGCACCTTTCGGGCGGCGGGTCGCGCAGCCCACATTGGCCCAGGATGTTCGCCGATTGCCTGGGCGTTCCAATCTCGGTCGCAGAGGCAGATGAAACCGGGGCGCTTGGCGCAGCAATTGGAGCGGCGATCGCCTCGGGCAACGTCGCAGATTACGAAGAAGGCATCGCACAAATGACCCGTACCCGCGAAATCATCGACCCGGATCCGGCCATGAAACAACACTACGATCAACGTTACCAAACCTATCTGAACCTTACCGAGGCAATGCGCGGCTTTTGGGAAGCGCAAAGCAAACACGGAGACGAGACATGAAAGCCGTAGGATTCTTAAACTCATTACCGATAACAGATGCTGAAAGCCTGTTTGACGCAGATATTCCGACCCCCGAAGTTGGGGCTAATGATATTCTGGTGGCCATCGAAGCGACTTCGGTTAATCCAGCAGATGCAAAGCGCCGCATCCGAACAGCTGTCGACGCCCCGCATCCGTCGCCATTCGTTCTTGGCTATGATGCGGTGGGTCGCATCGAGGCATTGGGTTCAGACGTGCAAGGATTCTCAAAAGGGGATCGGGTCTGGTACGCGGGCGACGCTAATCGGCCCGGATCATATGCAGAGCTACAGGCCGTTGATCACCGTATTGTATCCCATGCACCCAAGTCGGTGGAACCTGCTGCTGCTGTGTCCCTGCCATTGGTGTCACTGACCGCGTGGGAAATGCTTTTTGACAGGTTACAAGTTCCTACATCTGATGCAGGTGGGTCGTTGTTGGTTATCGGAGGAGCAGGCGGTGTCGGCTCGGTAACTATCCAAATTGCACGGCGATTGACCGGTCTTGATGTTGTTGCCACGGCTTCCAGACCAGAAAGCGAGAACTGGTGTAAAGAGATGGGCGCGCACGAGGTTGTTAATCACCGCGACCTTGTCGCCTCTACCCGCGCAAGTGGGCGCGAGTTTGTTGACTACATCGTGCAGTATGCCGATACCGCTCAGCATTGGGATGCGATGTGCGAATTGATTGCGCCGCAAGGACGGATCGGCACAATTGTAGAAACTTCTGAAAATCTGGATATCTCTGCGCTGCAGGGAAAATCCGCGGCGCTGATGTGGGAGCTTATGTTCACCCGTTCGATGTTTGGTACCAAGGACATGGCAAGGCAAGGACGTATTCTGGCCCGCATGGCGCGCCTGGTTGATGATGGTATAGTTCGAACGACGGAAACCCGTACACTTAATGGTTTGTCTGCTGACACTTTGAAAGAGGCGCACGGTATCATCGAAACAGGTTCGATGATAGGAAAGCTCGTCGTGGCATACTAAAATGATCGCAGGATAAGAGCAGCATGGCAGATGCCCCAAGATTGGACGGCGACTATGATTACGTAATTGTTGGGGCCGGTACTGCGGGCTGTGTGCTCGCCAACCGGCTCAGCGCCGATCCAACGGTGCGGGTATTACTGTTGGAGGCAGGCAAATCCGACAATTATCACTGGGTCCACATACCTGTTGGTTATCTTTATTGCATCGGAAATCCGCGCACTGACTGGATGATGAACACCGCAAAAGAGCCGGGGTTGAACGGGCGAAGCCTGGTTTACCCGCGCGGTAAGGTTCTTGGTGGGTGTTCGTCAGTTAACGGCATGATTTACATGCGGGGGCAGGCGGCTGACTATGACCACTGGCGCCAGCTGGGTAATACCGGCTGGGGCTGGGACGATGTGCTGCCTTATTTTCTAAAATCCGAAGACCACCACGCTGGCAAAACCGAAATGCACAACGCTGGTAGCGAGTGGAAAGTTCAAAAGCAAAAGCTGAGCTGGGACATACTAAAGGCGGTTCAGAACGGAGCCGAGGAATTTGGTATTTTGCCGCGCGCGGATTTTAATGATGGAAACAACGAGGGTTCGGGTTTTTTCGAAGTTAATCAGAAAAACGGCGTTCGCTGGAATACCTCGAAGGGTTTTTTGAAGCCAGCATTGCAAAGACCCAACCTGCGTGTTCTGACCGAAGTCACGGCTGAATCTCTAACACTTGAAGGTAAGCGGGTGACCGGCGTGAAATTGCGCCGAAAAGGCAAGCTTCTGGAGGTATCCGCCCGTCGTGAAGTTCTGTTGGCGGCTGGGTCAATCAATT
>JBPCWT010000422.1:0-6594 GCA_051009255.1 Ruegeria sp.
GGTCCCGAGGAGGTCGCGCGAGTTGTTGATGGTGTCGATCTGAAAGGCAAACATGTTTTGGACATTGGTTGCGGATCGGGTGCAATTTCGGTGCTGCTGGCAAGTGAATTTGGTGCCGGTAAAGTTACCGGAATCGACGTCGAAGCACCGGTCTGCGAAGCAGCGCGGACTCGGGCTGCCAATGCTGGCTTGGATGGGCAGGTCGAGATTGTCAAAGTCGCACCCGGCCCAATGCCTTTCGAAGATGGCACATTCGACGTTGTGTTTTCAAAAGACTCGATCATTCACATTCCTGACAAGGTGGCCATGGCTAGCGAAGCCATGCGCGTGCTCAAGCCGGGCGGGCGCTTTGCTGCATCAGATTGGTTGACAAGCAAGGATGGAGAAATGTCGCCCGAGATGGCCCATTATGTGAAAATGGAAGACCTTGAATTTCAGATGGCCTCGCCTGCAAAGTATCGCGCCGCAATGGCGGCAGCTGGGTTCGAAGATATCGAGTTGGTCAATCGAAACCCTTGGTACGCGGATGTGTCGGCTGTGGAATTGGCCGAGTTGTCAGGGCCCAATCGCGACGGGTGGGAGCAAAGGCACGGCGTTGATTTTATCAGCCACCAAATCGAGATTTGGTCCGCTATGCAGCCTGTTCTGAAGTCAGGTGAGCACTGCCCGCATCACATAAGAGGGCGAAAGCCAGTTTGAGTTGAATTGGCATTTTTTCGGCACTCAGTTGGTAAAACGGCGTTGGAGTCGGACAAGGGAATGAGGCAGAAGCTGACCGTTCCAGCCAGCCCCAAACCTATGTTCTTTTGGGTGGTGTCTTAGGAGGAGTAGTCTTTGCTGACCTTGGCCATTCCGGCCTCCATGATGTCGAACATCTCATCTATTTGCGCCACAGTGATGATGAGCGGTGGAGAGAATACCGCCATGTTACCGAACGGCCGCAACAATAGCCCCATTTCTTCGCAGACATCATCCAGCTTTTGGCCGAATTTCAGGTGTGCCTCATAGCTGTCATCATGCAATCCTGGGCGGCATTCGATACACCCAAGCAGGCCTTCACCGCGTACATCACCGACGATGGGAAATTTGTCCTTGATCTGCTGCAATCGCGCCTGAAAGTGCGGGGTTACTTTGCGGACATGCCCTAGTAGTTCCTCATTCTCCAAAATCTCGATGTTCTTGATTGCAGCGGCACAGCTTACCGGATGTCCGGAGTACGTGTATCCGTTATAGAATACGTCATCACCCGGAGCGTCTGAAATGCGTTTAATGACAGCGTCAGAAAAGATGCACGCGCCTAGTGGCAGATACCCAGAGGTTAAACCTTTGGCGCATGTGATGATGTCAGGGACGATGCCAAATACTTCCTCCGATGCAAACCAATGACCCAACCTGCCAAACCCTGTGACGACTTCATCCGAAATGTACAGGATGTCATTTGCGCGACATATCTCAAGCGTCCGTTGATGGTAGCCGGGCGGGGGCACAATGACACCCCCTGAACACAGGATCGGTTCAGCGATGAATACCGCGATGCGGTCAGCGCCAACTTCGTCGATCAGGTTCTCAAGGTCCGCGACCTTGGCATCACACCAAGCATCGACACTCATACCATGCGGACGTTGATATGGGTTTACGTCCGGCAGGAAACGGACAAGTTCCTGCGCCTTTTCAAACCGTGTTTCGAAACGCTCTTTGCCTGTGACTGTCGCGGCAAGAAATGTCGATCCGTGGTACCCTTTTTCACGACCAATAATGATCTTTTTTTCCGGGCGTCCCAGTCGGCTGTTCATGAACAAAGCAGTGCGCAACGCGGTATCAACCGCTGTCGAGCCACCTGTCGTGAAATGGACAGTGTTCAGGTCTCCGGGTGCCCGCTCGGCAATCATACGAGACAAGATAGCTGCGGGTTCAGTTGTGAACGACCAAGGCGATGCATAAGGCATTTGCATTACCTGAGCCGCAATCGTATCCGCCATTTCCTGACGGCCATAACCGATTTGGGTACACCACATACCGCCCGGCCCGTCGATGTATTTTTTCCCAGCGGCGTCCCAGAGATAGATCCCATCCGCAGTGTTGACGCGCATGTACTCGTCAGATCCAAAGCCCCCGGTTCCCCCCCATGGATGAAGGTGATGATCCCGATCCCAATCGATTAGATCTGTATCCGATGGCATGTTTGCAAATGAGTTCATGTGCGCTTCTCCACTAAGTTCGGGCCGGTGGCGTTGCACGGGCGCGTGGCGGTGCGAAGAAGGCAGAGGTTACCGGTGTGAGACGCACCATTCTAGTGTCCCACTTTCCTTCTTCCATTGTGTAGATTTCGGCCATCAATCGTGATGACGGGTTGTTTGCATCGGGCATGCGAACATGGGCCAAGGCAACGTTGCGCTTGGCAGTGGGCGACCAGATGCCAGAAGTAATATGACCGACCTCACGCTTGCGCCGGTTGTAGATCAAGGACCCTTGGGAGGGTTTGAAACCCTCTACGTCGAAACGCATTAACAAGCTTCTGGGGTTGTCGCGCTGCTTCAGCAAAGACCGACGCCCATTGAAATGACCCTTTTCGAAATCGACCAGTCTGCCGAGGCTAAGCTCAAATGGGGTTTGTCCCCTGTGTAATCGTTCGGTTGCGTGAACCGGTTGAAAATCCACCCCAGCGGTTAAAAATCCTGCCTCAACACGTGCGATGTTAACGGCTTCATAGCCGATTGCTCGCAATCCTTGATGTTCGCCGCCGCGCCAAATTCGATCCCATAGTATTTCGGCCTTGCCCCAGTCACACCAAAGCTCGTAGCCAAGATCGCCGGTAAAACCTGTTCTTGAAATCATCAGGCCGGGATCAATCTGTACTAAATCAAACGGTTTCAGTGTGCCCACATTTAGACCTGCCGCCTCGAGAACGGCAAAAGACGTTGGCCCCTGCAAAGCCAGAGCAGCCACGCTGTGAGTTTCGTCCTGAACAGAAACATCAAAACCCCAAGCCGCGTCTAACAACCAATTCAACATCGGCTCCTGACAACACAATCGCCAGTCATCATCGCCAAGGTGGAACAGCGTGCCGTCATCAATCAACATGCCTTCTTCGTCGCACCAGATCGCATAGGCGACACGGTTTTGCGCAATCTTGCGGACGTCACGCGTGACCAGGCGATTCAGCATTGCAACAACGTCCGGACCAGTCAGCCGGTATTTATGCATGGGAGAGATATCCAGCAGCGACGACTGATTACGAAGTGCAAAATACTCAAACTCGACACTGTCGAGAACACGCGGGGCGGCGTATCCGGCCCAATCATACCATCCACGCGCGCGGTTCTGCTCTTCAAGCTTGTTGTGGAATGGTCCCGGGATCAATCCAATTTTTGGGTCGGCTATAATGCTCATCGCCGTTCCCCCAGTGCCGTCAGAGCAGCATTTCGTCCAGCAAGACCCATTACGTCGCCACCGGGATGTGTCGCAGCCCCGCATAAATACAGGCCCTGTGGTCCCATAGAATAGCGGTTTATCCCATTTGCAGGCCGTAATGTCAGAAGTTGATCCAGAGACATTTCTGCATGGTGCCAATGCCCGCCCGGCGCACCCGTGGCTTCTTCGATCTGGTCCGGCGTGATAACTTGCTTGTCTTCAACGTGATCTGCGAGGCCGGGCATCGCTCGGCTCAAAGTGTCGAGTGTCAATTGGGCAAGATGATTTGTTGCAGCTGCTGTCCATCCGCCTTCAAGGTCCGATGGTGCGTATTGAACAATCGACGAGAGCCAGATTGACCCATCTTCCTGATGGGTTCTGAACGCTTCAATTACCGGTGCTTCTGACATTCTCCGGTATTTTGAAGGGTTGAATGCGGCTTCGACGTATTCGGCAGAAGGCGCATATATCAAACGAGAATTGGTAAATTCGCCGGATAAGCCGGGCAGGGGCGCCGCGTCTTTTAGCTTGAAGTTTACCTTGGCAGCAGTGCCTTTCGCTCGGATATTTCTGATCCGGTGAATGGTTTCAACATCAAACTCGGATTCCCTAACCATTCGGCTTGTCACTTGTGGGGCAAGATTGCTGAGAACCAGTGGTGCGCTCAGAGTTTCACTGGAAGTAGTCAAAACACCGATAACTTCGTCGTCATTGACCAGAATTCGAGAAACCTCTGCGCCCTGAACAAGTGTGCAGTTTGCTTGTTGTGCCGCTTCGACAATCAGCTTGGTAAAACCTGACATACCTCCCACGGGTCGAGTGATCGATCCGCCGTGACCCAGTCGGTAAATTAGATTGAAAACGGTACCCGGTGACCTCGGCCCAGCCGCCGCCCCACGGATCGCATCCGCAGTAAGCATTCCTGCCACCGGTCCGTCGGGTAGATCGTCAAGTATTGTATCGAAAGCGTTGGATAAAACGATCTGCAAAAATCGCCGCATTTCAGATTTGCCCATTTTTTTCAGGCCAATTCCCATTTTTGCCAGGCGAAGTAATTGTTTTAATCCATTGCGCGAAAGAACAGCTTGCTGACCACCAGGCGGAGGAGCTTCGGCCAACTGACGCAGCAGGTCACCATATCTGATCAACCGACTGTTCAATTCAGACCAGGCAAGTGCGTCGGGGTGCTGGGATCCGTCGTTCCAGAAGACGTCTCCATTTTTGAAGATGATGTGTCGTCCATCGTCGGAAAGGGAAACCGTGGCTACAGCGTCGCCCGACAAATCTGCTTGGTTTGGGTTAAGCCCAATGTCTTGAATAGCCTTTGGGCTTAAATTGTAGAGCGCATGCGCGAGGGGTGGACCACCATCGACAGAATAGGATGCCATTCCGCCGAAGGTTTCCGTTTTTTCAATTATGCAAACCTTCTTGCCGCGCCGGCCCAAAACTGTGCCCGCGATCAGCCCGTTAACACCACCGCCGATAACTATTGCGTCGTACTGGCTCATGCCGCGTATCCTGTCATTCGACCATGGCGTGTTTCACGTTTCAGGATTGCCCGGGCCGCATTTGCCCCAGGTGCGCCCATGACGCCGCCGCCGGGATGCGCGGACGATCCGCAAAGGTATAGCCCTTTCAGGGGTAGACCGTATTGAGACCAACCGGGAACAGGTCTGTTAAAGAACAGCTGATCGAATGTCAGTTCGCCTTGGAAAATATTGCCTTCGGTCAAGCCGACCTCACGCTCAATTTCCAAGGGTGATCTGACTTCCATATGCACAACTCTTTCCCGAATGTCCGGGCAGGCAACTGCCATCTGTTTCAGAACCGATTCCGCCATCGCATTTCGCTGGTGATCGCTCCAATTTTCTGCGGACCTACTACCATCAACGTTCAAATCGTATGGGGCGTATTGAACAAAAACGGTCATCATGTGCGCCCCGGATGGGGCCATCGTTGGATCAATCTGGCTGGGTATCAGCATGTCGATATACGGCTTTTCGGACCAGCGCCCGACCTTCCAGTCGTCATACGCTTTTTCAAGCTCCAACAAGCTCTGGGATACATGAAGGTCGCCGCGAAGAAAGCTTGCATGATCTGGTGCGGCTGCGAATTCGGGGAACCGATCGAGCGCGATGTTGAGTTTTGCCGAAGAACCACGAATTTTGAAATTCTTGACCGCTTTGGTGAAATCGTCTGGCAGTTCTGCCTCATCAACGTGGTGCAAAATTGTGCGTTTGATATCCATGTTCGATGCAACAACGGGGGCATAAAACACCTTGCCGTCTTCCAGTGCCACACCTTCGACGTGGCCATCTTTGCTGAGGATTTTTTCAATCCCCGAACCTGTGTGAATTGTTCCACCGTGATCCTGAAAGGAAGCGGCGATAGCGTTTGAAATGGCCCCCATTCCACCACGCGCAAAACCCCATGCGCCGATACCGCCGTCTATGTCGCCCATGTAATGATGCAGCAGTACATAGGCGGTTCCCGGAGAATACACGCCAAGACCGGTTCCGATAATTCCCGACCCGGCCATATGGGCCTTGATCAGGTCATTTTCAAAATGCTCATCTAGAAAATCGCCGATGGAAATCGTCCAGAACCGCAAAGTTTCTCCAAGCTCGCGACTGCCGAGGCCATGAGCCTTTTTGACCAGGTATGCCAATTCCCCCAAGTCATTTGGGCGCAACGAGGCAGGATCAGGCGCGTCACGCAACAGAAATGGCCGGATGAAGCGGCATTGCCGCATGATCGCTTGCGAGTAGCTGCGATATGCATCGGCGTCGCGTGCAGAATGCCGCGCCATCTCGCGCCGAAGAGCATTATGGTCCGAATAGTACGCAAAGTAATCACCATCGCGCGTGAAGCTCGCACCGCCTTCGTAAGGTATAACCTGAAGCCCATATTTTGGCAGATCCAAATCTCTGGCAATCTCGCGCCGGAGCAGTGAGCAGACGTAAGAGCAGTTCGAGTAGGTCCAACCTTCGTGCAGTGACCGGCTTACAGCAGCCCCTCCGATCCAATCGTTCTTTTCGACCACCAAAACACGCAAGCCAGCCCGCGCTAGGTACGCGGCGGCTGTCAGGCCGTTATGGCCAGCACCGGCTACGATCACGTCATATTTGTTTTCAAGCGTCAATTTTCTGCACCTCTGTCTTTGGTTTACAGATCATGCAAGCC
>JBPCWT010000423.1:0-14116 GCA_051009255.1 Ruegeria sp.
CCAATGGCGGCTCGAACGATCAGGAATTCGCCACCAACTTCAACCCTGAGATCAACCTGCGCGAAGTGCTGGCCGAAGTGCGCCACTGGGAAAACGGCGCATGGCATACCAGCCCGGCGATGACCACTAAAGTCGAATACGATTTCCCCGCCATCGGCCAGAAAAACATGTACCAGATGTATCACGAGGAATTGGAGTCGCTTACAACTCACTTCCCCGAGATTGAGCGTGCCCGCTTCTGGATGACCTTCGGCGACGCCTACATCATGCACGCCAAGGTTCTGGAAAATGTCGGCATGACCCGTATCGACCCGGTGATGCATGACGGCAAGGAAATCATCCCGATCCAGTTCCTGAAAACCCTGCTGCCCGATCCCGGTGATCTGGGTGCCGAAACCAAGGGCAAAGCCTGCATCGGCGACATCGCCACGGGTCAGGCCAAGGACGGCTCGGGCGAGAAGACCTATTACATCTACAACATCTGCGATCACGAAGAATGCTATGCAGAAGTCGGCAGCCAAGCTGTCAGCTACACTACCGGCGTCCCCGCCATGATCGGTGCGGCGCAGGTGCTGAAAGGCAACTGGTCCGAGCCCGGCGTGTGGAACATGGAACAGCTGGATCCGGACAACTTCATGGACATGCTGAACGAACACGGCTTGCCATGGCAGGTCCACGAACTCGACGGTCCGGTCGAGTTCTAATTTCATCTTTTCCCAAATACTCCGGGGGTGTGGGGGCTGGCCCCCACCCGCCATTCAGACAAAAGCGAAATGCTATGAATCATTTTCTCGATATCCACAAAACCAGCGCCGGCGATCTGCGGTTCATGATCGATCAGGCCGCCGAGATGAAACAGGCCCGCCTTGGCCGGCCAAAGGCCGCGCCAGATGACGAACTGCCTTTGTCGGGCCGCATGGTGGCGCTGATTTTCGAAAAACCCTCTACCCGAACACGCGTGTCCTTTGACGTGGGTGTGCGGCAGATGGGCGGGCAGACAATGCTGCTGTCGGGCAAGGATATGCAACTGGGTCATGGCGAAACCATCTCTGACACCGCGCGCGTTCTGTCGCGCTATGTCGACATGATCATGATCCGAACCTTCGACGAAACCATCCTGACCGAGATGGCGGAACACTCTGACGTGCCTGTCATCAACGGCCTGACCGACCGGACCCATCCCTGTCAGATCATGGCCGATGTCCTGACGTTCGAGGAACATCGCGGCCCGATCGCGGGCAAGAAAGTTGTCTGGACGGGCGATGGCAATAACGTCTGTGCGTCGTTTCTTCACGCGGCAGGCCAGTTCGGGTTTGATTTCACCTTTACCGGCCCCGCCCAGTTCGACCCCGAGGAAGAGTTCATGGGCTTCGCGCGGCAGCAAGGGTCAAAAGTTGTCGTGGAACGCGACGCTTTCAAGGCCGTCGAAAACGCCGATCTGGTGGTCGCGGATACATGGGTTTCAATGCACGATTCACAATCGGCAAAGGAACGCCGCCACAACCTGCTGCGCCCCTATCAGGTCAACACCGAACTGATGAGCCACGCAAAACCGGACGCCTTGTTCATGCACTGCCTGCCCGCCCACCGCGAGGAAGAGGCAACATCCGAAGTGATGGACGGCCCCAACTCGGTCGTATTTGACGAGGCCGAAAACCGTCTGCACGCGCAAAAGGCCGTCATGCGCTGGTGTCTGGGGGTCTAACCCCGGCGTCCGCGCAGGTCCGAGACCCGCAGCCTGGCAGACGTCCCAACACTCGCCAGCAGGACCAGACCGCATAGCGCGGTCTTGGTCATAGCCTCCATCGTGCCTTCGATCAGCAGGGTATGAACAACGCTACCGATGACGGTCACGGCGGCCAGTGTCGCATGGCACAACCGCCACGTCAGAAACCGCATATGCAATCGCCGCCGCATCACCGCCAGCAATGCAGCGGCAAAAACCGCCCACATGGCAATCACACCCCACGCCGAAAATGGTGTCGGCGAAACAAACAAAAGCGCATCAATAACATCCGGCGGGCTGGTGATCCATAACCCGCCAACGTGGATGACAACGGCACAGACCAGCGCCAGACCGGTCAACCGGTGCAGGCGTCGGAGGCGAAACGTGGACAGACCCGGCAGGTATCCCCCCGCCAGCAGCGGCTGAACCAGCAGCATCGCCATTGCAACGATCCCGGCAAACCCCGCCACGATGTAAACCGGCTGCCGCCATGCCAGCAGCGGGCTGGCTGCGGCGGCAATGACCGGCATCGCAACAGCCACCCCCAAGGCACCCCAGATCAGGGTCGCACGGGCGCGGCTCATATTTCGTGAATCCATTCCGTTCAGGCAGGCTGCAGCACGAAATCCGCGCTCAGGGTCTTGTCGCGGGCGCTGGACATGACAGGGCGCAGGAACACGGTCTGATATTCTCCGCTGTCATAAGCAAGATGCCCGTGCGCCTGACCAAAGGCCGGCACGATCTGCGGCATCTCCAGCCTGAATTCTCCGTTCGCATCGGTCAGTGTCGCGCCATGGCTTCGCTTGTCCCGCTCGTGGCCTTCGGTTGTGTGCGCCCAGATCTGAATGCGCTGGTTCGGCAGCGGCGCGCCATCTCCGGCGCGGCGCACTGTTCCGGTCATCCAAAACCCGCCACCGCCAATTCGCTTCACGATCGGCGCACCGGGCAGATAATTGTTTGACCCACCCCGCATCGACGGCGTCGGGGCAAAGCTCTGCGCCCGGATCGGCGACATCAACCCCGCCGCAAACACGGCACCGCCTGCCGCGATGACAGATCGACGGGTGAATGAAACATCAGGCATCCAAGATCTCCTTCCAGACACGATGCAACCGAACAACCGATCCTGAATAATAGCACGATTGCCAAAAATTCCGAGCTTGGCGGGACGCCAATTTCCACCATCGGCATCACGACCGTGTCAGGCTACGCCATATTGCACCAATTATGTGCGAAAATGCGCTTTGTCACACACATTATTGCCCTATATCCTGCATGAACAAACAGAACGCCCCTCGATCATGGGAGAACAGGCATGAGTTGGAATCCAACCCACAATCCAGATTGCGACTCGGGCAATCCGGCGCTGGATACGCTGATTATTCCCCGCGCCCGCGATCTGGGCGGGTTCGAGGTGCGCCGCGCCTTGCCCTCGGTCAAGCGTCAGCTTGTTGGCCCGTTCATCTTTTTCGACCAGATGGGCCCGGCAGAATTCATCACCGAAGGCGGCATTGACGTGCGCCCACACCCCCATATCGGCCTCGGCACGGTTACCTACCTCTATAAAGGAGAGTTTGAGCACCGCGACAGCCTTGGCACCCACCAGATGATCTATCCGGGCGAGGTGAACTGGATGGTCGCCGGTCGCGGCGTCACGCATTCAGAACGCACCAGCGATGAAACGCGCGGCACGAAACACAGCCTTTTTGGCATACAGACATGGATCGCCCTGCCAGAACAACACGAAGACACGGCACCCGACTTCGAACACCACAAACAAGGTTCGCTGCCCCATATTCAGGACAACGGCGTCAGCGCCCGCCTGATCCTTGGCTCGGCCTATGGCGAAACCAGCCCTGTCACCATGCTGTCCGAAACCTTCTATCTGGATGTGCAGCTTGATCCCGGCGCGTCCTTCCCCTTGCCCGACGATCACGAAGATCGCGGCGTTTATGTAACCCAAGGGTCGGTCGAAATTGCGGGCGATACGTTCGATTCTGGCCGGATGATGGTTTTCCGCCCCGGCGATCCCCTGTTGGTCAAGGCCGGATCACAAGGCGCGCGCCTGATGCTGCTGGGCGGTGCCACGCTGAACGAAGATCGCTATATCTGGTGGAACTTCGTGTCATCGTCCAAGGAAAAGATTGAAACCGCCACCCGCGAATGGAAATCCGCCGACTGGGCCAACGGGGCATTCCATCTGCCGCCCGGCGACGATCAGGAATTCATTCCGATCTCGGACGAACTTGCGCGCACAAAGCCACGGCTGGCCCGCTAGGCGCGGCTCACGCCACGGCACACTTGCCCGGTTGGTTCCTCTCGTCGCATCCTGCGGCGCAGCAGGGGAGGGGTGCCATGAAACTCGTGATCGCAGGCGCAGGCAGCATCGGTTGCTACAGCGGCGCATTGCTGGCCGAGGCAGGGCATGATGTAACCCTGCTTGGCCGCGCCCGTGTGATTGACCCGATCCGGGCGCAGGGGCTGACAGTCACCGATTTTTCCGGCCTGCACTGCACGATACCCGCAGACCGCCTGACACTCACCGAAGATCCCGCTGCCCTGTCCAATGCCGATTTGATCATTGTGACCGTGAAATCGGGGGCAACGGCGGAAATGGCTGACCTGATCGCCCGCCACGCGCCAGAATCGGCCCCGGTCCTGTCCTGGCAAAACGGCATGGAAAACGCCCGCACCTTGCAGACCACTCTTTCGGGCCGGGATGTCCGCGCGGGGATGGTTCCCTTCAACGTGGTGCCAACCGATGCGGCCACCTATCATCGCGCGACATCCGGCGAGATCGTGATCGCAAGTGGCCTTGACCAGTTGTCTCAAACCTTAAGCAGCCCGGCATTGCCCGTGGCCGAAAGCGACCGGATCGAGGCCGTGCAATGGGGCAAGCTGGTCATCAACCTCAACAATGCGCTCAACGCCCTGTCGGGCCTGACGCTGCGCGAACAGCTTCTGGATCGAAACTGGCGCCGCCTGATGGCCGCACAGATGGCCGAGGCGCTTGCCGTTCTTCAGGCCGCCGGTCATCCCGTGGCCTCGACCACGCCGCTGCCTGCGTGGATGACCCCGCATATCCTGCGCCTGCCGACCCCTCTGTTCACCCGCATCGCCGCGCGTATGCTGACCATCGACCCCAGCGCGCGCACCTCGATGGCATATGATCTGATGGCGGACCGCCCCACCGAAATCGACAGTCTTCAGGGTGAAATCATGGGTCTGGGCGCTGAAAACAATGTCCCAACCCCGATCTGCACAGACGTCGCGGCCCTGATAAAACAAGCCCCGACCTTGCCCCTGTCACCTGAACAGATCACCGCCTGACCAAAACCGGGACCGGCATCATGCAAAGGCCGTCAGTATCCGGAATATCACCGCAGACATGATCGCCGCCGCCGGTACCGTTACGACCCATGCGGCGATGATCGTCATGAAATGCGACCGCCTTACCAGTTTGCGTCGATGCAACTCTTCCCGCGCGCGCTGCAATTCTGCAGGGCGTTGCAGGTTCGATTGCTTGCGTCGCCTGTCCGCATCCCATTCGCGGTAGAACCCAACACCGAACACCGCGCCCACGGCGATATGGGTTGAACTGACGGGCAGGCCCATCCAGCTTGCCACGATCACCGTGATCGCAGCAGACAACGCAACGCAAAAAGCGCGCATCGGGTTCAGTTTGGTAATCTGGCTGCCGACCATCCGGATCAGCCTTGGCCCGAACAGGAACAGGCCAAACGAGATACCAAACGCGCCAATCACCATCACCCAGCCGGGGATAGGGACGCTGGCCGCGATATCTCCGAACTCTGCCGCATGCACGATCCCGGCCAATGGCCCGACCGCATTTGCCACATCATTGGCCCCGTGCGCAAAGCTCAGGAACGTGGCAGAAATCACCAGTGGCAAACCAAACAGCGTCTTCAGCGACCGCGTCCGGTTTTCCATTCCTGCCGATTTCCACCGCACCCACGGCACTGTCATTGCCCAGACAATCAGGCCAACGCTCAGACCGACCAACAGCGCCGTTTCCATCTTGATCGTCACGACACGCTGCAACCCCTTGATGCCAAGATAAGTGGCAAACGTCCCGCCCATCACCGCAACAAGGATCGGCACCCAACGCCGCGCAGCGGCAATCTTGTCGTCCCGGTTCTGTATCCTTGACCGGATCAGCGCCAGAAATGCCGCCGCTATTATGCCGCCCAGTATTGGCGCGATAACCCAGCTGGCCGCGATGGCACCCATTGTGCCCCAACTGACGGCACTCATCCCCGCCGCGGCAATTCCCGCACCCATAACACCGCCCACAACGGAATGGGTGGTGGATACAGGCGCGCCGATCCACGTCGCCATGTTGACCCACAGGGCCGATGATATCAGCGCCGCCATCATTGCCCAGATGAACACCGTGCTGTCTTGCACCGATACAGGATCAATGATCCCCTGCGAGATGGTGGAAACCACATCCCCGCCCGCCAGCAATGCGCCCGCGCTTTCTGCGACCGCCGCGATGATGATCGCCCCGGTCATGGTCAGCGCATTCGCTCCCACCGCCGGGCCCATGTTGTTTGCAACATCGTTGGCACCGATGTTGATCGCCATATAGGCGCCGAACCCTGCGGCCGCGATGACGATCAGGCTGCCATTGGATTGCCCAAAGAACACCAACGCGGACAACCCCGCCAGCGCGATAAACGCCAACGCGATACCGGGCGCCAGCATGGCGCGCGCGACATGCGCATTTGCGCGCTCGACATTGGTGATCCGCTGAAGATCGCGGTCCAGCGCCTGCCAACGAGGTTCAGGTGGTCTGTCTGACATCTGCCTGCGGGGTCAAAAGTTTCAAAGCTCGCGCGCTATATGCATATGTGCATTCGGGCAAGAGGGGAGTGGAAACAAATATACCGCAAACCGCTAGATTTGCAGCAGCAGGTCGCGCAATTCCGGCTCTTGCACCTGCGCTGCCGCCGTTTTCGGCGAAACCCAGCACCGCTCGCGTTCACCCGCCTCGGGGTACTGATCCGACAGCTCTTTGACATGAACGTGATAGACATTGGTCAGCACCGGCTGCGCCGACCCGTCTTTTAGCAGCTTGTCATAGGTATATTGGCCAATCGGGTCCTTATCCGCACCTTCCGCGCGAACACCGGCCTCTTCCCATGCTTCCTGAACCGCCGCTTCGGCCCCGTCCTTGCCATCAATGGGCCAGCCCTTGGGAATGATCCAGCGCCCGGTGTCCCGGCTGGTAATCAGCAATACGTCGCTATGTCCGCCAACCTGTCTTGTGCACAACGCAGCAAACTGCACCCGCCTTGGACGCAGGAACAACGGCCTCACGGCCTCTACCCAGATATGACGCAACCAATTTGACATTCTGTTCGCTCGTGTCTCCGATCTATTGGTCAGAGTTGGCAGCAAATAACAATTCAAAGCTGCATCTTCAATGTTATTTACCGAAAATCGGGTGTTTTTCATCAAAATCGGGCAATTATGCACAAATCAACAGGGTTTTTGGCCCCTCTGCCGAAAACCGTTTCGGAAAAAAACGGCCTCGCCGACCATCGTGATCGCGGAAAAGCTGCTGACATGAACCAGACGGGTAATTACCTTCGCCTCTTTGCCCGCAGCGTCGGATCGGCCTGCGTCGGGTCTTCGGGCCACGGATGCTTGGGGTACTGCGCCCGCATGTCCTTGCGCACATCCGCGTATGAGCCAGCCCAGAACCCCGGCAGATCACGCGTGATCTGGATCGGGCGCTGCGCAGGGGACAGCAGGGTAATCTTCAGCGGCTCGCCCGCGATCACGGGATGTCGGGTGACACCAAACACCTCTTGCAGCCGAACCGAGATTTCGGGCACCGCTCCGCCGTAATCAATCGGCACTTTCCGCCCCAGCGGTGTCAGGAACGAACCCGGCGCACGCCTGTCCAACTCCTGTGTCTGCGCCCAGTTCAGCCGCGCGCGCAGCGCAGGCAGCAGGTTGAACCGTTTCCAGTCGTCGGCGTTGCGCACGCCGGAAAGCATCGGCAGCAGCCAATCCTCTAACGCCGCCATCAAGCCATTGGTTGAATAATCCGGCAAATCGCAACCTTCGGCCCTGACCAGTTCCACACGGGCGGCCAACCGTGCAGCAGCGCCATCCAGTCGCAGGCCCAGATCGCGCACCCCTTCCAGCATTGCCAAGGCCATTGCGTCTTCGGGTACGTCCTTCCAGATGCGATCATCCAGCGTTATGGCTCCGAACCGTTCCTGTCGCCGCGCCACAACGCGCCTGTCACGTTTGGACCATTCGCAGCTTTCGACCCACAGTATCTGGTCGCTGAACAAATCCCGGATTTCACCTTCGGATATCTGCACCGCCATGCGTACACGCGCCTCGCGCGGGTTGCCGTCCGTATCGATCGCCACAACGTACGGTGCCCCGGCCAGCGTATCGTCATTTTGCAATACGACGCCCTTGCCACCGGACAAAACATCTCTCGGCACATCGCCCTTGCGCCTTTGCCCGACCCGGTCGGGATAGGCCAGCGCCGCCATTGCGGATGTATTCAGGTCACCGGCAACGTCCTTTGCCCGCCCGTGCAGCCGTTTGGCCTCGGCCTTGATCCGGTCCAGAACGGCGAGGTTTACCTGCCACGGGCGATTGCGCTGAAACCTCTTTAGGTCGCGCAATGCCTCTAGGCGCAGCATCAGGTCGACCGGCGCACCCTTCAACGGGTCCCGTTCGGCCATCAGTGCTGCCAGCGGCGCGGCATCACGCCCGGATGTCACCAGCATATGACCCAGCCGGGGATGCAGCGGCAGCGCCGCCAGCGCCCGTCCATGATCCGTGATCCGCGCCTTGTCATCCAGCGCCCCCAGCATCTTCAGCAGCGCCTGCGCCTCGGCCATTGCGCCATCGGGCGGCGCAGTCAGAAACGCCAACGCGCCCGGTTCCGCCCCCCACAGCGCCAGTTCCAGCGCCAGACCCGTCAGGTCCGCCGCTTCGATCTCGGCGGGGGGATAGGCGGATAACGCGCCTTCTTCGCCTTTTGCCCACAATCGGTAACAGGCACCCTCGGCCACGCGTCCCGCGCGGCCTGCCCGTTGCGTCGCTTCGGCCCGTGTTACCCGTTCGGTGACCAACCGCGACATGCCTGATCCCGGATCGAACCGCGCCCGGCGTGCCTGTCCCATGTCCACAACGACGCGAATATCCGGGATGGTCAGCGACGTTTCCGCGATCGAGGTCGCCAGAACCACCTTGGGCCCGCTGTCAATCGGCGCGATCGCCTTGCGCTGGGCGGCAAAGGGCATGGCCCCGAACAGGGGTCGCACCACGCAATCTGCGGGCAATCGCCCCGCAAGCGCCGCTTCGGCGCGTCGTATCTCGCCCTCTCCCGGCAGAAACACCAATATCCCGCCGCTACCGGCACCGCGCGCGTCACGCTCAGCCTGAACCACAAGATCGACCAGCGCATCCAACCGCCGCGCCTGTGGGCCCAGCGGCCTGTCCAGCCAGCGCATGTCGACGGGGAAGCTTTGCCCGGCAGACGACACCAGCGGCGCGCCCATTAACTGTCCAACCGGTTCGGCATCCAGTGTCGCCGACATTGCCAGCAGGATCAGGTCATCCCGCAGCGCACCGGCCACCTCCAGGCACAGGGCCAGCCCCAGGTCGGCGTTCAGCGAGCGTTCGTGAAATTCGTCGAATATGACGGCCCCAATTCCCGGCAGATCAGGGTCGGATTGCAACATCCGGGTCAGTATCCCCTCTGTCACCACCTCGATCCGGGTCGCCTTGGACACCTTCGCCTCGCCCCGGACGCGATAGCCGACGGTTTCACCCGCACGCTGTCCCAGCGTTTCGGCCATCCGCTCTGCCGCGGCCCGCGCTGCCAAACGCCTCGGCTCCAGCATCACGATCTTGCCGTCGCATAACCCCGCGTCCAGCATGGCCAGCGGAACGCGCGTGGTTTTCCCCGCTCCGGGTGGGGCCTGCAACACGGCCCGACCCGATGATTTCAGGGCCGCCAGCAATTCCGGTATGGCGTCGTCGATAGGCAGGCGTGTCGTCATCCGGCCCTTATCTGCCAACTCGGCAGCGCCGTCCAGTTCCCGCTATCTCCGAACCACCGTGGCCGCGCCATAGATGGTCTTTGCCTCGACCAGCACCGCCCGCATCACGGCCCCCACCGGTTCATAAGTCACTGTCACGGGAAACCTGCTGCCCTTTCGCAGATCATCCGGCCCATAGCCCGCCACGCGGGTAAAGGCACCACTGCACTGAACGCTGCCGCCGGTATCCACACGCCGCGTCAGCGCAATCTCGGTCAGCCTTTCGCCATCAAAGATCTTTTGCCGCAGCTTGCACAGCTCATCCGGCTTGTGATCCCGCAACACCATGAAAATACCCGTCAGCGGATCAACCGCCCCGCGCTGTTCAGCATCGGTAACAGCGTTTTTGCGCTTTTTCCCGATCTGCGACCCATCGGCCCGCGCCACACCGCCCGAATATGTCAGCCGCGCCCGCGACTGCTTGCGGCCCGAGTCCATGTCCTCGACATAACTCGCAGGTTGAAACCGCGCCCCGTTCCGCCTGCCTCTGGCCTCGATCACAAACCGAACCTGACGGATCGTTCCCGCCAGCCCCGTAGTCGCCAGACGCGCCGTCACCGCGTATTGCGAGGCTGTGACATTCGCGCCAACGGTCATCTCGCCAACCTTGACCCCCAACGCGCGCAAGTCATAGACGCTGTTTTCGCTTCCTGAAAACACCGGACTTCCCTGCAGGGAAAGTACCAGCAAAACCACACAAGAACGGACAAATGGCATCGTAAAAGGTTCCTATACTGTCCGGGCTGGACAAATTGACCCGGTCGGCGGCAATTAGTGCTACCGCATTAATCGGGGTCAGTATGCAAATAGACAGCCTTGGTGACAGGATTTTGAACGGGGACCGCCGCGCGCTGGCCCAGGCCATAACGCTGGTCGAAAGCAAACGCGCCGATCACAGGGCGCAGACGGCAGAGCTGCTGGATTACCTGTCCCAATTCCAACGCCAATCGCTGCGGATCGGGTTGTCGGGAACGCCCGGTGTCGGAAAATCCACGTTTATCGAAAGCTTTGGCATGATGCTGACGGGGCAGGGGCTGCGCGTTGCCGTACTGGCCGTCGATCCCAGCTCTGTGCGATCCGGCGGCTCGATCCTTGGCGATAAAACCCGGATGGAACGACTTAGCCGCGACAAGAACGCCTTTATCCGGCCATCCCCCAGCCAAAGCCACCTTGGCGGCGTCGCGCGCCGCACGCGCGAGGCTATCGCCCTGTGCGAGGCAGTCGGATTCGACGTGGTGCTGATCGAAACCGTCGGCGTAGGACAATCCGAAACTGCGGTCTCGGAAATGTCCGACCTGTTTTTGCTGCTGCTCGCCCCCGCGGGCGGTGACGAACTGCAGGGCGTCAAACGCGGCATCATGGAAATGGCCGATATGATTCTTGTGAACAAGGCCGATGGCGAGCTCAAATCAACCGCCACCCGCACCTGTTCAGATTACGCCGGTGCGCTGCGCCTGTTGCGAAAACGCCCGCAAGACCCCGAAGGTTTTCCCAAGGCAATGACGGTTTCAGCCATAGAAGAACACGGGCTGGCGCAGGCATGGGACGAAATGCAGGCGCTGACCGCCTGGCGCCGTGAAAATGGCCACTGGGACGCGAACCGCGCTGCGCAGGCCCGATACTGGTTCGATCAAGAGGTGCGGCATTCCCTGATGGCCCGCCTTGATACGGCCGAAGCTCGCGCCGAAATGACCCGCCTTAAGGATCAGGTTTCCCAAGGAACGATCAGCCCCGCCGTGGCAGCCAAACGGATGTTGTCCAACCTGTCATTTGATTGATAAGGAACAGCCGCGCGCGTGGTTTTTCAACACGTGGCGACAAGGCAAAGATTTCGCGTCACCCGTCTTGACCACCTGTGCGATTCCCACTAAACGCATCCAACCAGTTTTCGGGCGCGACTTCGGGTTGTGCCCCTTGTGATTTGGCCGCAGGCGTCTGCCCGGCCTCCAGAAACAAAGGAAGAAACCATGTCGCGCCGTTGCGAACTGACCGGAAAAGGCCCGATGACTGGCAACAATGTCAGCCACGCCAAAAACAGAACTCGTCGTCGTTTTCTGCCCAACCTGAACGACGTCACGCTGCAGTCGGAAACTCTGGGCCGTGGCGTCAAGTTGCGCATCTCGGCGGCTGCACTGCGTTCGGTGGACCACCGTGGTGGTCTGGACGCATTCCTTGCCAAAGCCAAGGACGACGAACTGTCCGCCAACGCATTGAAAGTGAAAAAAGAAATCGCCAAGGCTCAAGCCTCGGCTTGATTTCGATCACATGATTGGATTGAACCGCCCTGCGCCCCCGGCGCAGGGCGGTTTCCCTTTGTTCGGCCCTATGCCCAGCCCAGCTGTTTCAGCGAATGGGCGTCATTCCAGATCTTCGTCATGTGCTTGATCTTGTCGCCTTCGAAATCCATCAGGTAAACATAATCCGCCGCAAGGGTCTTGCCGGTTGGTGCTCCGTTTCCGGCATCTACCGTGTGGGTGCCATGAAATACGCCGACAGCCGTGACATTTCCGCGGTCTTCATCGGCGGCAATTGACTTTAGCTCGTAATGCCCGTCGGGAATCGGCACCATCAGCCCTTTCATCCATTCGGCATACCCTTCAATCGTCGATATGTCGGCAAGGGCATCCGCCTGTGCGGAAAATGTTGCGTTGTCGTGACACCATTCCTTGCAACCGTCCCACCCCTGGCCCGTATCGCAGGCTTTGAAAAATTCATGTGCGTTCTGCGTCATCGACATTGCTTTTTTCCTTTCTGATTGGGGCATTGCAGGCCGCAACGCCAATTGTAAAAGCGATCGGATCAGTCTGTTCTCAGCAGGTGAGGTGCATGCGGCCCTGATGGTAAACGACCCGGAATAAGAACGTCGCGCTGCGCATAATCAATCAGTTCGCGGCGCAACAGGCATGCATCTAGGAAAATCTGTCCCCTGCGGACTATCTCAAAAAAGTGGCAAAAACTCAATTTTAAGTGACGCTGTTCACATACCGGCGGTTTGGATTCGGATTATGTATGCCCATATTACTGAACCGGAGGCCTTCCCTATGCCTTACAATCGAACTTCATTTTCATCTGTCGTCATAGATTTCACGATCAGCGCGTTCAAACGATGCGCACATATGCAGCGCCTTGTGAACCGTCTGCATACCAGCATTACAGCCAGTTCAGATCCGCGCCGTAACTTCGACCGCTGATCGACTAACCGCCGGTTACCAATTTCTGGTGATCGGCGGCTCCCCTTTCTTTCCCCTTTTTGGAAATCCTGTCGCAGTTCCCTGATTGCGCTTGAAGCGGCGTTCGGGCCGGGCGTATAGATTTCCACAGAATGAAACCCACATTTCGCAGATATCTGGCGTATGTCCTTTCGCTGCTCGTGATCCTGACTGGGCAGGGCGTCGCGGCATCGCGCGGTATTAACGAAGCCGTCGGGCAAATGGTGCTGTGCACCGGATCCGGTCCCGTTGTCGTCTATATGGACGAAACCGGACAGCCCACCAAACCGCCGCATTATTGTCCCGATTTCGCGGTGAACCTTCTGGGCGTGGTTTTCGTGGAACAACCGACGCTGCCTCCGGCACCTGATCGGGTTTTCCCGGCGTTGCCGCTTGGGGCTGAAAATCTGGTTGCCCTGCCGTTGCCGCAAACCCCGGCCCGCGCGCCTCCTGTATCTGTCTGAACTTTATCGATATAAAACAGACAGTTCTATAAGGAGAGGCGCAATGTCCCTCAAATCCACCCTGCTTGCAGCCCTGGCCACGATAACACTGACTGGTGCCGCCTTTGCCCAAGGCCCGATCACGGTTGACGATGCCTATGCACGCTCCTCTGGCAAAAATGCCAAGGCCGGTGCAGCCTTTATGACGATCATGAATAACGGCGACGCCGATGACCGGCTTGTCGAAGTCAGATCAGACGCCGCCGCCCGGGTCGAGCTTCATACCCACAAGATCAACGATCAGGGCGTGGCCCAGATGATGCAAGTCGAAGAAGGCTTTGCCATCCCGGCAGGCGAAATGCATTCCCTGCAACGCGGCGGCGACCACGTGATGTTCATGGGTCTTACACAGCCGTTTGAACAGGGTGCCATGGTTCCGGTGACCCTAGTCTTTGAAAAAGCCGGCGAGATCGAGGTTGAAATCCCCGTTGATCTGGAACGTCAGGACCACGGCGCGGGGCAGCACAAGCATTCGAACTAAGCGATGCCAGACCTCAGGCCGGGCAATCCCCGGCCTGTGTTCACCCGCGCTGACCCAACATGCCTGCAACCCATTTCGGCACGATCTCTGTCGCC
>JBPCWT010000424.1:0-13644 GCA_051009255.1 Ruegeria sp.
AACGGACCCCCTGCGCACCGACCTGCGCACCCTTGCCGCCGCGCAAGCGATGATCGATGCAACGCTCGACGACGCCCCCGGCCTGCGCCCGCTTTATTCTGAACTGTGCAAGGGTCTGCTGCATCAGCGCGACATACCAAACCTTCCGCCGGTCGAGGCCGCGGTCGAGGAACTGGTGCGCCAGATGCTGGGCGATCCCGCGCCCCTGTCTCCACAGGCCCAACAGATACAGTCGGAAAATACCGATCTAAAGGCACCGCGCGGCTATCAGCCCTTCCGCCCGGTTCCCCTCTGGCCAGAACTGCGCGCCGTTGCCTTTTCCGAACACCACGAGGTCGAAAGCCGCGACACCGATGGCCCGCCCGAGGAATCGGACGAAAAAACCCACCGCGCGCGCCGCCGCAAATCCGATCAGGCCGAACGCAACGACAGCTTTATCCTGCACAAGTTCGAGGCGATTCTCAGCTGGGCGGAATTTCTGAACCTCAACCGCCGCGTCGATGACGATGATCCCGACAACGCCAAGAAAGCCGCGGACGATCAGGACGAGATCGGCCTTGGCCAGATGTCCAAAGCGCCGCCAACACGTCTGAAACTGCACCTCGATCTCGCGCCCGAGGATGTGAACCGCGAGCGGCTCTCGGGCCGCGTGCTCTACCCCGAATGGGACGTGCGCACGGGTCAGTATCTGCCCGATCACGTCAACGTTCTGACCTCGGATGCCGATATCCGCCAAGACGCCGCCGAATTTGGCAAGGATCCCGCCACCGCCCGCCGCATCCGCGCGGTCAAACGCCAGTTCGAGGCGCTGCGCCCGGGCCGCGTCATGACACGCGGACATCTGGACGGTGATCAACTGGATATCGAGGCCGCGGTCCGCGCCGAAACCGACCGCCGCGCCAGTGGCGAAGGCAATGAACGTATCTGGCTGCAATCCCGCCCCGAAGCGCGCGATCTGGCCGTATCAATCCTGCTGGATGTCAGCCGCTCGACCGAAAGCGCGGTCACAGGCCGCGCCGTGATCGACATCGAACGCGAGGCACTAGCCGCCCTGGCCTGGGGCCTGAATGCCTGCGGCGACGACTTTGCCATCCATGCGTTCAGCTCGCTTAAACGGCAACGCGTCTACGTGCAGCGGTGCAAACGCTTTGACGAACCGATGGGCACAACCGTCGAACAGCGCATCGCGTCGCTGCGACCGGGCCACTACACCCGTCTTGGTGCCGCGATCCGTCACGCTTCGGCTGATCTGGCAACCCAGACACGAAAACGCCGCCTGTTGCTGGTCATTACTGATGGCAAGCCCAACGATCTGGACCACTACGAAGGCCGCCACGGAATCGAAGACACCTGCATGGCCGTCCGCGAGGCCCGCCGCGCCGGGCAGTCGGTCTTTGGCGTTACCATCGACAAAACCGGCAAAAGCTGGTTCCCCCGCATGTTCGGTCAGGGCGGTTTTGCCGTAATCCCCGACCCGCATCGCCTGACCATGGCCCTGCCACAGATTTACCGCCAACTGGTCGGCGCATGAGCGATGCCACACTGATCGACGAGCTACCGGGCGAGTTGTTGATGTGAGTGCTGATCATCAGCGAATTGTTGGTGTTCGGCGCGGGTCTCATTGCATTCATGGGTGTGCGCCTGACCGACCCGGCAGGCTTTGCCGAGGCCCAATCCCATCTCTATCGCACCGGCGCTGCGCTCAACACCGCCGTTCTCGTCACCTCGGGTTTCCTCGCCGCCAGTGCGCTCCTCTGGCGCCGCGCTGACCGCCGCCGGGCAGCCCGCCTCGTCCTGATCGGTGCTGCGCTGCTGGGCGTCGTTTTCCTGATAATCAAGGGCGTGGAATATGCGGACAAGGCGGGGCAGGGCATCACCTTTGAAACCCACCCGTTTTTCCTGTTTTACTACCTGCTCACCGGCTTTCACGCGGCTCACGTTCGGGCCGGGGTCTGCATCCTGTTGCTGGTTGCCTGGCGCGACGACCCCCACAATATCGAGGCCGGGGCCCAATTCTGGCACATGGTCGATCTGGTCTGGGTACTACTGTTCCCGGCCATCTACCTGTTGGGATAGCGCGCATGGATCGGCTTTCATCTTTTCCAAAATACTCCCGCCGGAGGCTCCCCAACAGCCTGGCAATCGCTTGGTTTTGCCTTCTGGCGCTCAGCCTGATCACCGCGATGCTGACCGCCTTGCCGCTGTCGCCAAAACTGGCCGGAGCGGGCATGCTCTTCCTTGCGCTTGCAAAGTCCCGCATCATTCTGGCCCGCTATCTGGACCTCGGCAACAGCCCGATATGGTTGCGCGGTTTCTCGATCGTTCTGACGGTATTCGTGATCGTGTTGTTGGGCCTGTTCTTTGCCGCATCCTGACCCGAGCGGGCAGGGTGCGCCGGTCCGACCTGACCTAAGTCAAGTCTTTTAAGGCCAGAACCCTCTACGACTCAGGAGAAATTTCCGAGTCGGATTCTAGATGCCTGTTTTCAGAACCCACGCTACCCGTTTTGCCCCCGCGTTTCGCGCGGTGGCGGGTCTGGCAGGTATTCTTCTGTTACTGTTGCAGTCCTTTGGCCCGGCTCTTGCCAATACCAGCCAGGGCGATTGGATCGAGATTTGCGCCGACGGCGGGGCGGTCTGGATTCAGGTTGATACCGAGGATGGTATCGGTGATCCAACCATGCCCTGTCCGAAATGCGCCGACTGTGCTCTTTGCGCGGTCGCAGGCAGCGCACCGCTGCTGGAAACACCGGAAATTGTGCGGTTGGATGTTGTACGATTTGTAAGATTGGACTGTCCAGACCTGTACGAACCACACAATCCGGCCCATTTGTGGCCGGAAACACGCGGCCCCCCCGCCGCGTCCCATTATAAATCCGAACACGCCCCAAGCGCGACTATGGCGTCATTCCAGGTAACCGGAGGTGCGCCGTGGTCATGAAGCGCGCAATCCTATTTCTGCTTGCACTTGCCCTGTCCGGCCTGATGGCAATCAGCGCCCAGGCAGACAGCCTCGCCAGCTTCCTCCCCGAGATCGACCCAGCCGAACTGGCACCCGGAGCCGACGCATTTGGCCCCGTGCGCGAAGACGTCAAGGTCGCGCCCGTCCTCAAGGGTGGCGACACGGTGGCATGGGCATTTCTTACCTCTGACTTCGTGGGTACAACCGGATATTCCGGCAAACCCATTCACGTTGTCGCAGCCATTGACGCGGATGCCATCTTGACCGGTGTTCAACTGGTTAAGCACTCGGAACCCATTGTTCTTATTGGTGTTCCCAACTCTCGCATGGTCGAGCTGACCGAGGGTTATGCGGGTCTTGACCTCAAGCGCGAGGCTGAAACCGGCGGCGAAGGGCACGATCTCGACATCATCTCGGGCGCAACCGTTACGATCATGGTGATCGACGACAGCCTTGTCCGCGCGGGTATCAAGGTGGCGCGCGGGTTGGGTCTGGGCGGGCTGTCCCCGGTCCAGGCCGATGGCCCAAAACGCGAAATCGACATGACGCAGGACGCGACCTATGATTGGGCCACACTGTCCGGCGACGGGTCGGTTCGCCGTCTGACACTGGACATCGGCCAGATCAACGCGGCGTTCGAGGCAACCGGCGACCAACGCGCCATCAACCGCCCCGAACCCGGCGAGCCTGACGACACTTTCATCGACATGCACATGGCCCTCGTATCGGTCCCCTCGATCGGCAAATCACTGCTGGGTGAGGCCGAGTATCAGAACCTGCTGGACTGGCTGGACGAAGGTGAGCACGCCATATTGGTTCTGGGCCGTGGAGCCTATAGTTTTAAGGGGTCTGGCTATGTCCGCGGCGGAATTTTCGATCGCATTCAACTGATCCAGGGCGACCGCTCGGTTCGCTTTTTTGACCGCCAGCAACGGCGTCTGGGCAGCGTTGCAACACCGGATGCGCCCAGCTTCACCGAGCTTGATATCTTCAAGATTCCCGCCGATTCCGAATTCGACCCGGCCGCGTCCTTCCGCCTGCAACTTTTGGCGCAACGCGCAATCGGGGCTGTGGAAAAGGCGTTCCTGACCTTCGATCTGGGCTACAAGCTGCCGGAACATTACTTGTTGCCGGTCGCCGCACCAACCGTGGTCGAAGACGCAACCGACGAAGCCGCCGCCAAGGCCGCGCTGTGGCAGCGTATCTGGAAGGATCGCAAGGTCGAAATCTTCTTAATGGGCATCATGCTGTTGGTGCTGACAGCCACGTTCTTCTTCCAGTTCCAGGCAACTGTAAATGCGCGGGTCTTCTACTGGTTCCGCATCGGCTATCTGACGGTCACACTGTTTTTCATCGGCTGGTACGCCAACGCGCAGCTAAGTGTAGTCAACCTGATGGCGTTGGCAGGCAGCCTGCGAACCGGGTTCACCTGGGACGCCTTTTTGCTGGATCCGCTGGTGTTCATCCAATGGTTCGCTGTTGCGGCCGCCCTGCTGTTCTGGGGCCGTGGCGCATATTGCGGATGGTTGTGCCCGTTTGGCGCATTGCAGGAACTGACAAACAAGATTGCGCGCGCAGTGAAAGTACCGCAATGGACCCTGCCATGGGGGCTGAACGAGCGTCTCTGGCCCCTTAAATATATGATCTTCCTTGGTCTTTTCGGTCTCAGTTTTGTTTCGATCCCGCTGGCGGAAAAATATGCCGAAATCGAGCCGTTCAAGACTGCCATCATTCTGAAATTCGTGCGCGAATGGCCGTTTGTCGTCTTTGCGCTGGCCCTGCTGCTGATCGGGCTTTTCGTCGAACGCTTTTATTGCCGCTATTTGTGCCCGCTGGGCGCCGCACTGGCGATCCCCGCGCGAATTCGCATGTTCGACTGGCTCAAGCGGTACCGTGATTGCGGCAACCCTTGTCAGACCTGTCGCAACGAATGCCCCGTTCAGGCGATCCACCCATCGGGCGTGATCAATCCGAACGAGTGCGTCACCTGCCTGCATTGTCAGGTGCTCTACCAGTCCGAGACAAAATGTCCCGTCGTTATCCGCCAGGTCAAACGGCGGGCCAAGACAGGGGCGGTCGATCTCAAGACCCCTCTCGGACAACCACCGGCGAACCATCCAAACGCCAAACCGAAATCCGTTTCCTAAAAAGGAGGAACGACAATGTCGGAACATGATAAGAAACTGAACGTCACACGCCGAGGATTGCTGAGTGCATCCGCGACCGGTGCGGTGCTGGCCGGGACCGGTCTGGGTTCGACCCTGATGACCGCACGCGAAGCATCCGCTGCCGCCAAGGCCAACATGGAGCCGGGCGAGCTGGATGAGTATTACGGATTCTGGTCTTCGGGTCAGACCGGCGAACTGCGCATCATGGGGGTTCCTTCGATGCGAGAGTTGATGCGGGTGCCGGTATTCAACCGCTGTTCGGCGACCGGCTGGGGACAGACCAACGAGTCATTGAAAATTCTGACCGAAGGCCTGCTGCCTGAAACCAAGGATTTCCTGGCCGCAAATGGCAAGGTTACCTATGACAATGGCGACCTTCACCACCCGCACATGTCCTTTACCGAGGGCACCTATGATGGCCGCTACCTGTTCATGAACGACAAGGCCAATACCCGCGTGGCCCGCGTGCGTTGCGACGTGATGAAGTGCGACAAGATCATCGAGATCCCGAACGCAATGGACATCCACGGCCTGCGTCCGCAGAAGTATCCACGCACTGGTTACGTCTTTGCCAATGGCGAACACGAGGCACCGCTGGTCAATGATGGCTCGGTTCTGGATGATCCGTCGCAATACGTGAACATCTTTACCGCCATCAACGGCGACAGCATGGAAGTCGCATGGCAGGTGATCGTGTCGGGTAACCTCGACAACACCGACTGTGACTATCTTGGCAAATACGCGTTCTCGACCTCGTACAACTCGGAAATGGGTATGAACCTTGCCGAGATGACCGAGAATGAGCTGGACCACGTCGTTGTCTTTAACCTCAAGGAAATCGAGGCAGGTATCGCTGCGGGGGACTTCCAGGAACTGAACGGTGTCAAAGTTGTTGATGGCCGCAAGGAATCTGGAAAGAACTATACCCGCTACATTCCGATCCCGAACTCGCCGCACGGCGTGAACGCGGCACCGGACAAGAAACACATCATGATCAACGGCAAACTGTCCCCGACCGTTTCCGTGATCGATGTGGAAAAGGTCGACGCGCTGTTCAGTGAAAACGCTGATCCGCGTTCTGCCGTTGTCGCTGAACCGCAGCTGGGCCTTGGCCCGCTTCACACCGCGTTCGATGGCAAGGGCAACGCCTTTACCACCCTGTTCCTGGACAGCCAGGTTGTAAAGTGGGACATCGCCAAGGCAATCGAGGCTTATGCGGGCTCCGATGTCGATCCGATCCTCGACAAGGTGGACGTGCACTATCAGCCGGGCCACAACTCAACTTCGATGGGTGAAACTGCCGAGGCTGACGGTAAGTGGCTGATTTCGATGAACAAATTCTCGAAAGACCGCTTCCTGAATGTTGGTCCCCTCAAGCCGGAAAACGAACAGCTGATCGACATTTCGGGCGACAAGATGAAGGTGGTCCATGATGGCCCAACCTTTGCCGAGCCGCACGATTCGATCATCGTTCACCGTTCCAAGGTGAACCCGGTCAATGTCTGGGATCGCAACGATCCGACATGGGAAGATGCCCGCAAACAGGCCGAGGCCGATGGTGTCGATCTGGAGGAAGGCGCCGAGGAGCCTATCCGTGACGGCAACAAGGTGCGGGTCTACATGACCTCGACCGCGCCGGTCTTCAGCATGGAGAAGTTCACCGTCAAACAAGGTGACGAGGTTACCGTTTACGTTACCAATCTGGATGACGTTGACGACGTGACCCACGGCTTCTGCCTAGCGAACTTTGGTGTCGCCATGGAGGTCGGACCACAGGCCACCGGGTCGGTTACTTTTGTCGCTGACCGTCCTGGCGTGCACTGGTTCTATTGCCAGTGGTTCTGCCACGCGCTGCACATGGAAATGCGCGGCCGGATGCTGGTCGAGCCGCGGGGCGCATAAACCATGCGCTGGCCCCTGCTCATACCACTCCTTCTCGGCTCGCCCCTTTGGGCGGCGGATTGGGACGTGCCGAACCGGGCCGGGGCCATTGCCGAAACATTGGTGCAGGCGGAAGAGGGTGACACCCTCCGCCTGTCGCCCGGTACCTATCAGGAAAGACTGGTGCTGGACCGGCCCATCACAATCGACGGGCTGGGCCATGCCACTATCGACGGGCAAGGTGACGGCAGCGTTATTACTGTCACCGGTCCCGGAATTGTTTTGCGCGGTCTGACTGTCATCGGCTCCGGTTCGGATCACGAAACCATCGACAGTGGCATTCAACTGACCAAAACGGCGACCGCGCCGGTCGTTGAAAACAACGTTTTGCTCGGCAATCTATACGGCATCGATATACACGGGGCCAAGGACAGCGTCGTGCGCGGCAACCGTGTCGAGGGCCGTCAGGATCGTCACATGAACACCCGTGGCAACGGTATTTACGTCTGGAATGCGCCCGGTGCGGTGGTTGAAAACAACGACATCCGCTATGGCCGCGACGGGATATTTGTCAATTCGTCCAAGAAAAACGTCTTTTCCGACAACCTTTTCCGCGACCTGCGTTTCGCCGTTCACTACATGTATGCCGACGACTCTGTTGTCAGTGGCAATGTCTCTATCGGCAACGATCTGGGATATGCCGTCATGTTCTCGACCAATGTCGAGGTGCGCGACAACGTATCGATCGGTGATCGCGAACATGGCGTAATGCTGAACTATGCCAACAAAAGTGTGATTTCCGGGAATGTCGTCAAAGGCGCCAAGGAAAAATGCACTTTCCTTTATAATTCCAACAAGAACCAGTTCACTGATAACTGGTTTCAGGGTTGCGGAGTCGGCATCCACTTTACGGCTGGCAGCGAACGCAACCACATCCTTGGCAACGCTTTCATAGGTAATCTGACCCAGGTGAAATACGTTTCGACCAAATGGGTCGAATGGTCCGAGGACGGACGCGGCAATTTCTGGTCCGATTATGCCGCATACGATGTCGACGGTAATGGTATTGCCGACGCCCCCTATCGCCCCAACGATAGTATGGACCATGTGCTGTGGACCCAACCCGCAGCCAAACTGTTGCTTGGCTCGCCAGCCGTGCAATTGGTGCGCTGGTCGCAATCGGCCTTTCCGGCACTGTTGCCGGGCGGTGTGATCGACAGCAATCCATTGATGATAGCAACTGAACCTCCAGCAATGAAAAAGGTGCCTCATGACGGATAAGGCCCTGACAATCGAACATGTCTGCAAGGACCGGGGAAAAACCCGTGTTCTAGTTGATATCGAACTGTCCCTTGCCCCCGGTGAACGCGTTGCGTTGCTGGGCCATAACGGCGCGGGAAAGTCGACCCTGATCAAATCCATACTGGGTCTGACGCCTATCAATGGCGGATCGATCCGCATCGGTTCCGCCCGTCCCGGCGGCGCCATTGCCCGCCGTGATACAGCGTATCTGCCAGAGGCGGTATCGTTCCACACCGCGCTGACCGGGCGCGAGCAACTGGTGTTGTTTGCCAGGCTTTCAGGTGAAAAAGCCGACATTCCGGGATTACTGGACCGTGTCGGTCTCAGCGATGCGCTGGACCGCCGCATTGGCACATACTCCAAGGGAATGCGGCAGCGACTTGGCCTTGCGCAAGTGCTGCTGGGCAAGCCCAAAGTCGCCCTGTTGGACGAGCCGACATCGGGATTGGACCCGATCTCGCGTCAGGACCTGTACGCCATCATCGACGAACTGGCAGCGCAGGGAACCGCCGTACTGATCGCATCACACGCCCTGACAGAGGTTGAGGCCCGCACTGACCGCATCGCCATCATGCGCAGGGGTCAAATGGTGGCAGATGACACGTTGTCGAACCTGTCCGCGTTGGCGGGGCTACCGATCCGCTTGCGGGTCCGCGCCAGTGAAAACCCCGATGCGCTGGCCGCGAAACTGGGCGGTAACCGGATCAATGGCGCGTCGGTCGAACTTCTGTGCTCACCCGCTGACAAGATGGAGGCGCTGCGCCGCATCGCTGCGATGGGCGAAGCCGTGATGGATGTAGAGATGACACCGCCAAGGTTGGAAGATCTATATCGCCACTATGCTCAGGAGGCTTTGCAATGACCCGTTTCCTAGCCATTGCCAGCGCCGAGATGTTGATCTTGCGCCGTAACCGGTGGCTGCTGGTTGCAACACTGATTATGGTTCTGTTCGCGCTGGCCCTGACCTTTGCCGGCAGTGCGCCGACAGGGACACTGGGTGTCGATATGCTGACAGTTTCGGTCGCCTCGATGACCACGCTTTCGGTCTACCTTGCGCCGCTTCTGGCGTTGATGATTTCATTTGACGCCATCGCTGGTGACGTGGATCGCGGCAGCCTGGCGCTGCTGCTGTCTTACCCTGCCGGGCGCGGCGAGATTTTGTTGGGCAAATTCGCTGCCCATCTGGCCGCGCTGGGATTTGCCATGACCGTTGGGTTTGGCACAGCCGGCGCGGTGGCGGCATGGTTTGGTGGCGCAGGTCCAGAAAGCCTGATGGCCCTTACGCGTCTTATCCTTACATCCATCCTGCTGGGCGCTGTGTTTCTGGCGCTGGGTTACCTGCTGTCCGCACTGGCACGTGGTGCCACGGCTGCGGCAGGCCTGTCGGCCGGGCTATGGCTGGTATTTGTTGTCCTGTATGACCTTGGGCTGTTGGGAGCCGTGGTCATGGATCAGGGCGGCACATTCACCCGTTCCGTCTTTCCGTGGGTGATGGTAGCCAATCCGGCCGACGCATTCCGCCTGTGGAACATCGCAGCAACCGAAGGTGTAGCAATGGCGTCTGGCATGTCAGGTGCCGCACAGGCATTGCCTGTTTGGGCTGCGCCCGCGTCGCTGCTGCTCTGGCCCGTGCTGGCCTTTGTTCTGGCCCGTGCCGCATTCCGGAGGGTCGAGCCATGAAACGTATCGCACTGATCGTCCTGGTTGCGTTGGCCGCCTGCAAGGAAGAGAAAGCCGCCGCGCCACCCGATCCGGTGGACCTGACGGAAACCGCGCTGAGCTATTTCTGCCAGATGAACATCGCAGAACATGGCGGCCCCAAGGGGCAAATCCACCTTGAAAGTCATCCAGCACCGCTGTTTTTTGCGCAGGTAAGGGACTTGGTTGCATATCTCAAAAGTCCCGAGCGCGACGCCGAGATTACGGCGATCTACGTCAGCGATATGGGTGCCGCGCCCAGTTGGCGACAGCCCGGCATATCGAACTGGATCCAAGCCGACGGCGCAATCTTTGTTGTTGGCGCTGACGTGGCAGGCGGCATGGGGGCCCGCGAAGTCGTGCCTTTCGCCGATCCTGACGCGGCCAATCAGTTCATTGCCAAATATGGGGGATCGGCACTGCCCCTATCGGATATTCCTGACAATGCAGTGCTTGGTCCGGTCGATCTGGACCTCGTTCTGGAGACACCCGCATGACCAGTTTTTCGCGCCGCCGATTCCTGACGATATCTGCCGCATGCACCTTGCTGCCTTCAGGTGCCAGTGCAACGCCGGTTGCCCGATGGCGCGGTGCCGCGCTGGGGGCCGAGGCCAGCCTGCGACTTGAAGGAATGGGTCAGACACAGGCCGCGCCCGTTATTGCGGCGGTCGAAGCCGAAGTAAGGCGGTTGGAAAACATCTTCAGCCTGTACCGCCCTAACTCGGACCTGAGCCGCCTGAACAGGGACGGCGTGTTGCCTAACCCTGCGCCTGAGTTGCTGGACGTCCTCAGCCTGAGCGGAGCGCTGAATGACGCGACCAAAGGCGCCTTTGACCCAACAATTCAACCGTTGTGGATGGCGATCGCCACAAACGCCGCAAGCGCGGCAATTGTTCGGGCTCAGGCCGCGGTTGGATGGAAAAAGGTCAATATTGGAGCGGATCAGATACGCCTGTCTGAACCCGGTGTTTCGGGGATCACCCTGAACGGAATTGCGCAGGGCGCGATCACGGATCGGGTGGCATCATTGCTCAAAGAACGCGGTCTTCGGGACGTACTGGTGGATTTGGGTGAAATTGCCGCCATCGGTCAGCGCGGCGATGGGTCTGAATGGCGTGTTGGGCTGACAACGTCGGATGGCGGAATACAGCAACGCATCACACTGCGCGACCGGGCCGTTGCCACCTCTGCCCCGACGGGCACCATGTTGAACGCGAAACAGGGCCACATCCTGAACCCAACCGGGGGTTCCCACGAAAATCTCGCCGTTTCGGTGTCGGCCCCAAGCGCGGCTGTGGCGGATGGGTTATCAACCGCGCTTTGCCTGATTGAGCCGGAACGGATGGCACCAGTTCTCGCCCGCTTTCCGCAAACCAAACTGGAAATGCTGATTTGAAACACAAAGGAGACATCATGATTAAACGCGCCCTGATCCTGTCATCACTGGCCGCCGCACTGGCCGTGCCCGTTTTGGCAGACGGCGATCCGGCCAATGGCGAAAAGGTCTTTAAGAAATGCAAGGCCTGCCATGCGGTTGGTGAAGGAGCCAAGAACAAGGTTGGTCCGCCGTTGAACGGCATTATCGGCGCGCCTGCCGGTCAGGTCGAAGGGTTCAAATACTCTGACGCCATGATCGAAGCCCGTGATGGGGGGTTAGTCTGGACCGATGAAACCCTCGCCGCTTTTCTGGCCAAGCCAAAGGATGTTGTTGGCAAAACCAAAATGTCATTTCCCGGCCTGAAAAAAGAAACCGATCAGGCGGATGTAATCGCCTATCTCAAAGGCTTTTGAACAGCAGGGAATCCGACTTCGAAACATCGGGTTCCCTAATCACGCAAAGCTTTTATGCAACTTAGAATTTCGTCAAAGAACTCGCTTTTCCCGCCGCCAATGCGGGTGATTAGAAACAGCGGAATACTCAGTGTGCGGGAATTGGGTACTGGAACCAGTTCACCTGACGACAGATAGTCATCAATGACATAATCGGGAAAGTATCCGCGTCCACCGCGCCTTGTCACATAGCGCAGTGCCATCATGCAGTTACCAAGGAATATCGTTTGCCCCGACGCCTGACGGGCGGTTGAACGCACATGGTCCTGATACAAGTCGCCCAGTTCCAGATTAACAAAGATGGGTTCTTCGCCCGTGTCCAAAGCGTTTGGCGTTTCGACCAGTGTCAGCCGCTCTGCCGTTAAGGCGTGCGCAGCTACGCGCGGGTCCGATGGTTTTTCGTGCGTCAACGCAGCGTCCAGTACATGGGTGGCAACAGCTTCGACCATATCCAGATCGTGATCGTAGTTCAGCGTCAGCAACAGCTTGCCAAACTGCTCTTCGAAATGAACGGCCAGGTCCACCAGCAGCGGGTCCCAGATGCTAAGCTGCGCACCCAATCGCAGAGCGCTGCGATTTTGATTTTCCGCTGGCAAGTCGCGCGAGGCGAAAGACCAGAGCGAAAGCATCTGTTCAGCATAGGGGCGAAACTGCCTGCCAAAATCTGTCAGTGTTGTTCCCCCGACACCTCGTATGAACAAGGCCTTGCCCGTTACGTCTTCGATTAGCCGAATTCGGGCGCTGACGGCGGTCTGGGTTACGTTCAGCTTGTGGGCCGCGGCGTGAAATCCGCCGGTTTCGGCAACGCACAGGAATGTCTCAATCGCCTTGATCTGCATATGGCATTATTTTTTTATCGAAATGATAAAATCAATTTATTTTTTCTTGCACATTGTTTGCGCTATTCTGGCGCGGAACAGACATCTTTCAGGATCGCGCAATGCTGGACAAAAGCCACAAACCAAACTGGACCTCGTTCGAAAACGCAACCAAGGCCGATTGGGACGCCGTGATGGAGTACGAAGAAGCGTTCAATGCAGCACTGCCCGAACGCATTCTGGATGCCATCCGGTCGTTGGACGAAGACTGGACGCCATATCCGATCAATCGCTATCAGCACTGCCTGCAGGCGGCGACGCGAGCTTACGAAGATGGGGCAGACGAAGAGCTGGTCGTCGCTGCCCTGATCCATGACGTCGGCGATATCCTGTCCCCCTACAATCATGGCGAGTTGTCGGCGGCGATGATGAAGCCTTATGTCAGTGAGCGTGCGCATTGGATTCTCAAGCATCACTGCGTGTTTCAGGGTTATTATTACAATCACCACCTTGGCGGGGATCGTAATGCGCGGGACAAGTACCGCGACAGCCCGTATTGGGAGGACTGCCGTTACTTTTGCCACGAATACGACCAAAAGGCGTTTGATCCGGACTACCCGACCAAGCCGTTGGAGTTTTTCGAACCGATGCTGCGCCGGATTCTGAACAAGGGCGAAGGCCACATGGAACTGAACGAAACGCTTGATGATGGAAGTGCTGCTTAATCCCCGATTGCTGGCAATTAAGTTATGTAATTCAAGGATTTAGTCAACAACACGCCATGAGGCGATAGGTGATCTGGGCGGCGGTGAAATCCCATGCGGCGTTGCCGTCGGGGGCCAGTTCCACTACGTCAAAGCCCACGCATTTCCGCACTTTGAGCGCGTGTTCCACAAGGTGCAGCGCATGATAATATCCCAGCCCTCCGGGGACGGGTGTGCCGGTTGCAGGCATCTGGGACGGGTCCAGACCATCGACATCAAAGC
>JBPCWT010000425.1:0-5813 GCA_051009255.1 Ruegeria sp.
GGTTTCCCCTTGGCATGCCTGGTGTTTATTCTGGTCAAAGATCCCAATTATTATGACACGGTCCTCGATCACCCCTACTTCATTCCGGCATGTTTCTTTGTTGGTATCATGTTGACGGTTAACCTGATCGTTATGCGCGTTCTCACCAATATCAAAGTTTAAGGATACAGAGATGGAATTCTTGACCCAACTCAATGATCTGTTAACCGAGAATCTTGGCGAGTTCGGCCCCCTGATTGTGGTCGGTGTGCTGGGATTGTTCATGATCCTGCTGACCATTCCGTTCATTCTGAATCAGCGGGAAGATCCCCTGAAAAAGCTTCAGCGCAGAAATGCCGCGCCGAAGGAAACCAAAAAAGATAAAAAGGCCAAGCTTCGTCAGGCTGGTGGAAACGAGCAACTGCAAAAGTTTGCTACGTTTCTTGAGCCAAAGAACGAAGAAGAATTTTCTGCGGTTCAGTTGAGGCTGCGCCAGGCCGGATATCACACGAAGGACGCGGTCCGTTTTTATCACTTCTCACAGTTCGCTCTTGGGCTTTTTGGGCTCCTGATTGGTGTAATGCTGGTCACAGTGTTAGCCGGAGATGAGGAGTTTACGGGACAGCAGGTCGCTATGCGTGTGCTTATTCCGGGTGTTGTCGGATATATGGTCCCCAAATACTGGGTCACCCGGCGTGTTGACGAACGCAAAGAGGCCATCATCTCGGGCTTTCCGGATGCGCTGGATTTGATGCTGGTTTGCGTCGAGGCGGGCCAATCTCTTGACCAGGCGATCGTTCGGGTCGCCGCGGAAATGCAGTCGTCGTACCCCGACATAGCCACTGAGTTTCAAATTGTTGCGCATGAAATGAAAGCGGGCAAGGACAAGGACACTGTCCTACGTGACTTTGGAACCCGGTGCGGCGTGCAGGATGTAAATGCGTTTGTGACCGTCATGATCCAGTCGGCGACTTTCGGCACATCGATCGCCGAGGCCTTGCGGGTTTATGCCGCCGAAATGCGGGACAAGCGTGTCATGCGCGCCGAAGAGGCCGCGAATAAACTGCCAACAAAAATGACCCTTGCCACGATGATGCTGACCGTGCCACCTCTGTTGTTGATCCTGGTTGGACCGTCGGCGAAAGCCATTACCGAATTTGGTGGATAAACAATGCATTCATGCTTTTCGCGCTTTTGCGAAAACCTGAGTCAAATCTTGAAAGCCACCGTGGTTATTGCCACGGTGGCTTCGTGCACTGAGCAAGGGTTTTCCTACGACCCGTTTGCCCCGGGCATTGACCCGGACGGGCAAGCAGAGGATGGCATTCTTGTGGGGAACCGCCTGATGGAAGCCGGGGAGTATGAGCTGGCGCTTCAGGCATTTACGCGGGCAGCGTTGGAACAGGGAATGACCCCGCAGATCGTGACATCGATGGGCACCGCGAACCTGGGGCTGAAACGGCTGGGTCAGGCGGAAACACTGCTGAGACGCGCGGTTGAGGAAGATCCGGAATGGCCAGTGGCGTGGAACAACCTTGGCGTATTGTTGATGGAGATTGAGGAATACCCTGAAGCTGTACAGGTATTTCAAAGGGCATTTGCGCTGGACAATGGCGAAAGTGACGCAATTCGCGATAATTTGCGGTTAGCACTCGCAAAAATGGAAAATCCTGATAATAATGAAGAAAAAGAAGAAGCAGAATTCCAACTGGAGCGGCGTGGCGACAGCGAGTTTGTCCTTCGTAAAGCCCAGTGACAGAGGCAGAGCAGTAAAGGACGCAAAATATGCGCCAACCATATTTGATTCCGACCATGATTATGTGCGGGGTGGTATTGACCGCCTGCGCAAAAGAGACTGAAGACGAAAAGGTTGAACGCACCTTTCAGGAAGTCAACGTCATTGACGAAACCAACCTGAACGACGTGATGCTAAGTGCCGCCGACCCGAACGAGGCAGTCACATACTTCCAAAGCGCGGCAGCCAAGAACCCCGGCAGGGCGGACTTGCAACGTGGCCTTGCCATTTCGTTGACCCGGGCGCAGCGTCACACGCAAGCATCCGCTGCCTGGGCAAAACTGGTTGGCATGAAAGGTTCAAACAATGCCGATCGTGTCAGTTATGCCAGTGCTCTGGTCCGCAGCGGCGACTGGGATCGTGCGAAAGAGGAACTGGATAAAATTCCGCCCTCACACGAAACATTCCAGCGCTACAGACTGGAAGCGGTGGTTGCGGATTCCCGCAAGGACTGGAAGCGGGCCGACCAGTTTTACGAGACTGCGGTTGGTCTGACGACGCGCCCTGCAAGCGTTATGAACAATTGGGGATATTCCAAGCTGACGCGTGGCCAATACGCCGAAGCTGAACGGCTGTTCCAAGAGGCGGTTCGCCAGGATAAGTCCTTGTTTACGGCGAAAAACAATCTTGTTCTGGCCCGTAGCGCGCAAGGCAACTATTCACTGCCGGTTATTCCGATGAGCCAGGTTGAACGCGCCACGTTGCTACATACGATGGCAATTTCAGCGGTGAAACGCGGAGATATCGCGACCGGCAAGAACCTGTTGCGCGAAGCAATATCCACCCACCCACGGCATTATGACGAGGCTGTACGCACTCTCCGCGCGCTTGAGGAAGCCTGATAAATGGAAATACCCGCGTCGGCGGCACTGTGGTTTTTGCCATTCGTGCTGCCCATCTGCTTTTACGTGGCATTTACCGATATGCGAGAGATGCGCATCAAGAACCATGCGGTGTTAACACTGGCGCTGGTCTTTATGGTTGTGGGTCTGATCGTTTTGCCGCCTTGGTCGATGGACTGGACTGTTGGGGGGATTGGCCCCCTGACCTTTTCACTTCCGCCTTATCTCTGGCATCTGATTAGCCTCGTAGTCGTGTTGATTTTCGGCATTTTGTTCAACAGTGCCGGACTTGTCGGAGCAGGAGATGCCAAGTTCTGCGCGGCCGCGGCCCCCTTTGTCTGGTCAGGTGATCTGGTCCTTTTGATGGCGATATTCACAGCCACGACACTGGGCGCATTTTTTGCCCATCGTCTTGCGAAATACACCGGATTACGGCGAATTGCGCCGGAATGGGAAAGCTGGGACAAGGGCAAGCTTTTCCCAATGGGGTTGGCATTGGCCGGAACGCTTGCCATCTACTTGATATTGGGCGCTTTTTACGGATCGTAAAGCATCACTTATGTGCCCTTTCAGTGCCTTGGTGATGCCACAAAGCTGCGGCAAATTTACCGTGACCGGCCCGATTAGGGCCATTTGACGTGTAAACTGGATAGACGAGCAACGCTCATGAACATGCAGACCACCTCAGTTATGGCCCCCCCTGCCCCTAAGGGCCTGGAGGAAATGCAGCTTCCGCTGGTTATGATGCGGGACATTCTGTTAAAGACGATATTCCGCAAGAATGTGGACACCGTGACCGAAATCGCCGAGGCGGTCTGTCTGCCCGGTTCGGTCACCCAAGAGCTGGTCGATATCTCGCGCGAGCAAAAGCTGCTGGAAGCAACCGGTACCCTGAACGCCAACAGCGGCAACGAAATGGGGTATCAACTGACCGATGCCGGCAAGGCGCGTGCGTTGGATGCCCTTAGCCAGTCGGAATATTTTGGTGCGATGCCCGTTCCGCTAGATGTGTACCGAGAACAGGTCAAACGCCAGTCGATCCGAAACATTCAGGTCACGCGCGATCAGCTGACCGGTGCAATGGGCCATCTGGTTCTGCCTGACAGTTTGCTGGACCATCTGGGCCCCGCGGTCAGTGCCGGGCGTTCCATTCTGATGTACGGCCCGCCCGGAAACGGTAAATCCTCGATTTCCAATGGTATCCGCGACGCGTTGGGTGACAATGTCTATGTCCCGCGCGCTATCGAATATGCCGGTCAGGTCATCACGGTTTATGACCCGATCGTTCACACAGCAATTGAACAGGAACAGGAAGATCCCAACAGCCTGCGCCGCCGCAAGCGGTTCGATACCCGCTATGTGATGTGCGAACGCCCGACCGTTGTTACGGGCGGTGAACTGACGCTGGGCATGTTGGATCTTGTCTATAACCCGACAGCCAGAACGTATCAGGCACCGCTGCAGTTGAAATCAACCGGCGGCATCTTTATCGTGGACGACCTTGGCCGTCAGTCTGAACCGCCGCAGGCGCTGATCAACCGCTGGATTGTTCCGCTGGAAGAAAGCAAGGATATTCTGGGGCTTCAATCGGGTGAGAAATTCGAAGTTCCGTTTGACACGTTGGTGATCTTTTCGACCAACTTCCATCCAAACGAAATTTTCGACCAAGCGGCGCTTCGCCGTATCTTCTTTAAGATCAAGATCGACGGGCCGGATCAGGAAAACTTCCTGAAAATCTTTGCCATGGTTGCACGCAAACGCGGCATGCCGCTGGACGAGTCGGCGCTTGTACATCTGTTGAAGGTAAAATACCCGACGATCAACAATATCTACGCGAATTATCAGCCGATCTTCCTGATCGATCAGATGATTTCGATCTGCGAATTCGAGGGTATTCCATACCAGATGAACCCCGATCTGATCGATCGCGCCTGGGCAAACATGTTCGTGCGCGACGAAGAGATCGTCAGGTAAATTCCTAACTGTTCCAAGCAGGCGGTGTAACAACCGTTCACGTCATTCGACTGGCAGGCTACTCTGCTGGCATGACACAGATTCCCGCCCCGATGACGGACTGGTTTACCGCTAAGGGCTGGACCGTTCACGACCATCAGACAGAGCTGTTTGCCAAGGCCGGCAACCCCGCGACCCTGCTGATCGCACCAACGGGCGGCGGCAAGACGATGGCGGGATTTCTGCCAACGCTGGCGGAATTGGCCGATGGCACGCATCAGGGCATTCACACCCTTTACGTTTCCCCGCTAAAGGCGCTGGCGGCGGATATCAAGCGTAACCTGCGCACGCCGGTTGACGAGATCGGGCTGCCCATCCGGATCGAGGATCGTACCGGCGACACCTCTGCCACACAGAAAAAGCGGCAACGGGCTGATCCGCCTCATATCCTGTTGACGACACCGGAAAGCCTGGCGCTGCTTACGTCCTACGAGGACGCACAGCGTACGTTTTCGGGCCTTCAGCGTATCATCGTCGACGAAATACATGCGCTGGCCGAAAGCAAACGGGGCGACCAGCTGATGCTGGCCCTTGCCCGGTTACAGGCCATTTGCCCATCGCTGCGGCGCGTTGGGCTGTCGGCGACTGTCGAAGACCCGTCTGCCATCGCGCAATTTCTGGCGCGCCACCCTGATCCTTGCGACATCGTGATGGCCGACCCTGGCCCGGACCCGGATATATCCATGCTGGAAACAAAGGATATGCCGCCGTGGTCAGGTGGCGGCGCGGCCTATTCAATCGCGGCGGTACTGGAGCAGATCAAACAACACCGAACGACGCTGATTTTTCACAACACGCGTGCGCAGGCCGAGATATTTTTTCACAACCTTTGGCTGGCCAATGACGAGGCGCTGCCAATTGGCATTCACCACGGCAGTCTGGACCGGCAGCAGCGCGAGCGAGTCGAGGCCGCGATGGTTCGGGGCGATTTGCGGGCAATTGTCTGCACCGGCTCGCTGGATCTGGGCATCGATTGGGGCGATGTGGACCTTGTGATCCAGATTGGTGCGCCCAAGAACGTAAAGCGGCTGGTGCAGCGGATCGGCCGGGCAAATCACCGATACAATGCGCCGTCCAAGGCGTTGCTGGTACCTGCCAACCGGTTCGAGGTGGTTGAGTGTATGGCCGCGCTGGAGGCGGTGAAAGCACATGATCTGGACGGTGACCCGCGCGGTCCTGGGCCC
>JBPCWT010000426.1:0-4553 GCA_051009255.1 Ruegeria sp.
GTTTTCGCATCAAGCGCCTGCCAGTTCCTGACAAGTGAGTGAAGGTTAATCGTTAAACGCGCAGTACTCATGTCTCTGTTCATGCCACCGACGTGCGTAAGGTCAAGCAGAATGAGTCATTTCGCGGCAGGTTTATATCCGGCGGAAATTCGTACCAGCGAATTAGACTGCACATATGCAGGTGTATGTCTTTGAATTTACGCCAAATGGTTTCGCTGGCGGTGATTATCTATTGTATTGATACGAGGATCAAAGGTGAATGGAACATATTATCGTTTACGGCAATCGAGGGCCGTCGATAAGGGATATACCAAGGGAATCCGCTGGGCTTCTTGTGGCCTTTATCGCACCCAGACCAGTTTGCCAGGTGGTCAGTACCCGTCGACCTGACCGGCTTGCTGCCAAGGTTTTACCAGATTGCCAAAGCGGGTGAATTGCGCCTCGAACGACAGTTCGACGGTGCCAATGGGGCCGTGACGTTGTTTGCCAACGATGATTTCAGCCCTGCCATGAAGGTGTTCCATGGCCTGTTTCCACTCTTCCATTTTTTCAAGTTCGTGATCGCCGGGCTTTTCACGCTCTTTATAATACTCTTCACGATAGACGAACATCACCACGTCCGCGTCTTGTTCGATCGAGCCGGATTCACGCAGGTCGGACAATTGCGGGCGCGTGTCATCGCGGTTGGCGACCTGTCGGGAAAGCTGTGACAGGGCGATGACCGGGATGTTCAATTCCTTGGCGATGGCCTTCATCCCCATCGAAATCTCGGCGATTTCGTTGACGCGATTGTCAGCCATTCCGCGGCAAAGCTGCAAATAGTCGATCACCAACAAATCCAGCCCATGCGTTCGCTTGAGGCGGCGGGCACGCGCGGCCAGTTGCGAGATCGGCAAAGCCGGAGTGTCGTCGATGAAAAGGGGGCAGGCCTCTAGTTCCTTGGCCGCGTCGACAAAGCGGCGGAACTCGGACTCGGTCATGTCGCCTTGGCGGATCTTGTGCGAGGATATTTCGGATGCTTCGGCCAAAACACGGCCTGCCAGCTGTTCGGCGCTCATTTCCAGCGAGAAAAAGCCAACGACGCCGCCGTCAACGGCCCCTTCGGAACCATCCGGTTTCTGGCCGCGCTTGTACGCTTTGGCGACGTTGAACGCCACGTTGGTTGCCAGCGATGTTTTCCCCATCGACGGACGACCGGCTAGAATGATCAGGTCGGATGGATGCAATCCACCCAGTTGTTTGTCGAGATCGGCCAGACCGGTTGATATCCCGGCCATGCCACCGCCACGCTGGTACGCTTCGTTAGTGACGTTAACGGCTTCGGTGACCGCCTTGAGGAAGGATTGGAACCCCTGTTCGGTCTGGCCCTGCTCGGATAGCTGATAAAGTTGTTGCTCTGCCTCGACGATCTGTTCCTTGGGCTCGCTGGCGACATCGACGCGCGCAGCCTTGTCCGAGATATCGCGGCCCAGCTGGATCAACTCGCGCCGGATCGCCAGATCATAGATCATCTGGGCATAGTCGTGCACGGCAAACGCGCTGATCGAAGCACCTGCCAGTTTGACCAGATAGGCGGGGCCGCCCAGTTCGTTCAGACCCTCGTCTTCGGCCATGAATGATTTCAGAGTCACGGGCGAGGCCAGCGCGTTTTTGGCGATACGCGCGGCGGCGACTTCGTAGATGCGGGTATGGACCGGGTCATAGAAATGCTCGGCCTCGATGATCGACGCAACCCTGTCGTACAGGTCGTTATTCGTCAGAATCGCACCCAGAAGCTGCTGTTCGGCCTCGATGGAATGCGGCATGGTTTCGGCATTCTGAATCCGTGCCGCCGCCTGCTCGATACTGCTAATTTCGTTCATTGTTTTTCTCGCCGCCCCTTAGGACAGGGTTCATAACTTGATGCCGTGAGTCGGCGCAAATTGTATCTTTCTGGGGATAGGCTGTGCATATCTCCTCGCCCCATCATATTGAAGTATTTTTAGACTATACCCAACATATTGTGTCATGTGGAGTCATTTGCTGAGGATCGTTTCCGATCCGTAAACAGATTTCTTCCTGTCAGCTTTTATTCGCTTCCTGCCAGCCGCGGGGATCGTTCAGAAACGCCTCGACACCGCCCAGAGTCATTGTGTCAAAGACGTTTTGCGCCTTGGCTTCGGCCAGCACATCCCACCATGTGCAAAGGTGGTGCAGCTGAACCCCATGATCGCCAAGCGTCTTTTCGGTTTCGGGGAAGATGCCATAGTAAAAAATCACGGCTGTATGCCCGCAGGTGGCACCGGTTTCGCGGATCGCGTCCACAAATGACAGCTTGGACCCGCCATCCGTTGTCAGGTCTTCGACCAGCAATACCCGTTCGCCTCCGCTCATCGCGCCTTCGATACGGGCGTTGCGGCCGTAACCTTTGGGTTTCTTGCGCACATAGGTCATTGGCAGGGCCATACGCTCTGCCACCAATGCCGCGAACGGGATGCCTGCGGTTTCACCGCCAGCGATGTTGTCAAAAGCCTCGAACCCGGCGTTTCGCATTACGGTGACTGTCAGAAAGTCCATCAGGGTGGAACGGATGCGCGGATAGGAAATCAGTTTGCGGCAGTCGATATAGGTTGGGCTTGGCAAGCCGCTGGCCAGCGTGAACGGTTCGCGGGCGTTGAAATGCACGGCCTCGATCTCCAACAACATTCGCGCGGTCAAACGGGCGATTTCAGCGGCGTCGGGATACGAACTGGGGATCATTTCTGGACCTCGGCGGATTGGTTGGCGTTGCGGGCTGATAGCCTGCCATCAGTATGAGTGTCGAGGGGTTAGGTGCAAAAGAAAAGCGGACCCACAAGGGTCCGCTTGTGCCCTTGCGGGCAGCAGAGCAGGCCAAGGTGGGCTTAGCTGCTCATGTCATAGGCGCGTTCCCCGTGAACAGAGAGGTCGAGCCCGTTTGTTTCGGTCTCAGCGTCTACGCGAAGTGGTGTGATAAGCGCAACCACCTTGACCAACACAATCGTGACAACTGCCGTAAAGGCACCCACGATAAGCAGCCCACCGATTTGTGCCGTCCAACTGCCAAGGCCGAATGCGGCGATCATGATCGTTCCGAATACGCCGCCCACGCCATGCACAGCGAAAACGTCAAGCGTGTCGTCGATTTTCAGAGTGTTGCGAACGACATTAACCGCCTCCTGACACAAGACGCCTGCCACGGCACCGATAATCAGCGCCTGAACCGGATCGACATAGCCAGATGCGGGCGTGATCGATGCCAGACCGGCAATCGTGCCGGTGACCAGGCCGACCAGCGAAGCCTTGCCATACTTGATCCGTTCCCACAGCGCCCAGCTGAGCGATGCGGTAGCCGCTGAAATGTGCGTAACCGTCATCGCCATCGCGGCACCGCCGTCAGCGGCCAGTTGCGAACCGCCGTTAAAGCCGAACCAGCCGACCCACAGCATAGCAGAGCCAATCATGACAAAGCCGGGGTTGTGTGGCGGGGTCGTACGATTGCGGCGCGGCCCAAGAAACACGGCAATTATCAGCGCGGCGAGACCCGCAGTTTCATGTACGACGATGCCACCTGCGAAATCACGTACGCCAACCTCTCCCAGAATGCCGCCATCGGTCAGGATGCCACCGCCCCAGATCCAGTGCACTACCGGCGCATAGCACAGCAGCATCCAAAGGCCCGAGAAGGTCAGGACAAAGCCGAAACCCACCCGTTCAACATACGCGCCAACAATCAAGGCGGGTGTGATGATCGCAAAGGTCATCTGGAAGGCAAAGAACAGAACCTCGGGCAGGTTGCCTGACAGACTGTCGGCATCCACGCCGTTCAAAAATGCCTTGCCCATTCCGCCCCAAAGACCCGATGACCCGTCGCCAAAGGCAATCGAGTATCCGGCGACCAACCACAGAACGCTCATTAAACAGGCAATGGCGAAGCATTGCATAAACACGCTGAGCACGTTTCGAGCACGCACAAGACCGCCATAGAACAGGGCAAGGCCCGGCAATGTCATGAATAGGACCAGTGCGGTTGCAACGATGATCCATGCTGTATCGGCTCCGTTCATGGGCCGGTCTCCTTTTCTCTGCAAATGCGTGGGACGGCACAAGCAGAGTGCGATCCGGTGCGTTGGGAGTGATGGTTGGAGGCGTTGAAGCGGAGAAGGGGCGCGGAAAAAAGAGGCACCGTGATTTATGGGTGCTTATTTCAACGGCTTTTTTGCAAGTGGCGATTAATATTGCGCCTAAATGGGCCGTTTGCCCTATTTTTGGGCGAACTGCAAAAGCGCTGACTCCAGCAGTTTCAGCGCATGATCGCGCGAAGCTGTGCGAACAATGTCGCGGCCCGGTGCGCCGAATTCGATGGTTTCCGTCACGGTCGACTTGTCTTTGGACGCAAGGCCAAAGCAAACACGACCTTCGGGCTTGAACTCGGAACCGCCGGGCCCGGCGATACCCATGATCGAAAAGGCCAATTCTTCGTGTGGGTGGCACAAGGTGCCCTCGGCCATTTCTCGCGCGACTTCTTCGGACACAGCACCATATGCGTCGAGTGT
>JBPCWT010000427.1:0-2943 GCA_051009255.1 Ruegeria sp.
CTTTCCAACTCTTTACGTGCCTGGAGCAGCTCTGTCATGTGGTCACGCATAAGGCGGAACAACAGGCTTTGCTTGTCTGGAGTGTAGTTATACAACGCTCCGGCCTGTACCCCGACCTCTCCGGCTATCTGTCGCATCGATACAGCCGCATAACCGTGCTGTGCAAACAAACTTAGCGCGGCCTCGCGAATTCGCGGGCCGGTAATATCAGAATGGGAGCCTTGGGTACGTGCCATGCGTTCAGCGTATATGAACAAGTGTTCAAATAGAACCCCGCTTGAACCAAATTGATAAAACGTGCATCACGGAAAACATCACATCCACGAAGGTACGTTATGAAACCCTTGCTGCCGCTGGTCCTGCTGTTCTTTTATGCTTGCTGCACAGAGATCCCCCAACTCGAAGGCGACGATGCAGCAGCGATAACTAATGCACGTTATCCAAAGCTTATACCACTTGAAGAAGCCCTGGGACCGCCAGTGAACCCCGAGGACGAAGCCGCGATTGTCGAAGAAGAACTGGACGCGCGCAGCAAATCACTGGATCAAAAAGCCAAGGCGTTACAATCGGCACCAGTAAGTTAGTGCCAAATCTTTCATAGTCTGGCTCTATCGCGCATCCCGCGCGGCTTAGATGGATTGCACCCCAGTTGCGAACCCGATAATGCAGCCAGCAAGCAATATATTGTGCAAAGCCGGAAATTCGAGCGAAAAGGAACATTCAATATGGCAGAGGCGCTGCGGCTGGGGATTGCGGGCTTAGGCACCGTTGGCGTGGGGGTCGTAAAGATCGTCTGCAAGCATGCAGAACTGTTACAGGCGCGCACGGGCCGGCCAATTGAAATTGTCGCGGTTTCTGCGCGCGACGCCGAGAAAGATCGTGGTGTCAGCCTTACTGGATACGCTTGGGAAACTGATCCCGTCGCATTGGCCATGCGTGATGATATCGACGTTTATGTAGAGTTGATCGGCGGAGAAAACGGCCCTGCCAAAGCTTCGGTCGAGGCGGCGCTGGCAAACGGTAAGGATGTGGTAACCGCTAACAAAGCCCTTTTGGCAATTCATGGTCAGGAACTGACTGAAACAGCCGAAGCATCCGGGCGCGTCATTCGTTTCGAGGCCGCAGTGGCGGGTGGTATTCCGGTGATCAAAGCCCTGACCGAAGGTCTGGCCGGAAATGATGTGACACGTGTCATGGGGGTGATGAACGGTACCTGCAATTACATTCTCACGAGGATGCAGTCGCAGGGCCTTGGATACAACGCATTGTTCGAAGAATGTGCCAAGTTGGGCTATCTGGAAGCGGATCCCAATCTGGACGTGGGCGGCATCGACGCGGCCCATAAACTATGCCTGTTGTCGTCAATAGCGTTCGGCACAAAACCAAATTTCGACGGCATCGAGATCGAAGGTATTCAACATATCAGCCTGGATGACATTCATCAGGCTGCCGACATGGGATACCGCATCAAGTTATTGGGTGTGGCGCAACGCAGCGCGCGCGGGTTGGAACAAAGAATGCAGCCTTGTTTGGTTCCAAGCGACTCTCCCTTGGGTCAACTGGAGGGCGGAACAAACATGGTTGTGATCGAAGGCGACTCGGTCGAGCAAATCGTTTTGCGCGGTCCTGGTGCGGGCGAAGGGCCTACAGCCAGCGCCGTCATGGGGGATATCTGCGACTTGGCACGGGGATTGCACATACCCACCTTTGGCCGTCCGGCGACCTCGCTAACCACGGCGGCCCCTGCCCGTACTGGTCTGCCTGCGCCTTACTACCTGCGCCTGGGACTACTGGATAAACCCGGCGCTCTTGCCAAGGTTGCCGCAATTTTGGGCGATGCCGGAGTATCAATTGATCGGATGCGCCAGTACGCGCACTGCGAAAGCACAGCGCCAGTGTTAATCGTGACGCACAAGACCACACGAACAACACTGGATCATGCGTTAGAAGGTCTTCGATCAACGGACGTAGTTTCGGGTGACCCGGTTGCATTACGCATAGAACAGGTCTGAGTCCTTGCAGCCTGCGGTATGAGCAGGATATGCCGGACAGGACGCCTTCGCTGACCAAAGGATTTTACAGCATGAACGCATCCAAAATCGATTTTAACGACCGCTTGTTGTCTTTGGGCCTTGCCCGGGTCGCAGAACAGGCCGCGCTCGCCTCTGCTTCTCTGGTTGGTCGCGGCGATGAAAAAGCTGCCGATCAGGCTGCGGTAAACGCGATGCGCGAACAATTGAATCTGCTGGACATAGCGGGTGTGGTGGTAATCGGCGAAGGTGAACGCGACGAAGCGCCGATGCTGTTCATTGGTGAGGAGGTTGGAACAGGCAACGGTCCGGGGGTGGACATCGCTCTGGACCCGCTGGAAGGCACAACCCTGACGGCAAAAGATATGCCAAATGCACTGACCGTTATAGCGATGGGCCCACGCGGCTCCATGCTGCATGCGCCTGATGTGTATATGGACAAGTTGGCCGTTGGCCCTGGATTCCCCGAGGGTGTCGTTACTCTTGAAATGAGCCCGCGCGAGCGTGTCGAAGCGTTGGCCAAAGCCAAGGAATGCGGGCCCTCGGACATTACCGTTTGCATCCTGGAGCGCCCCCGCCACGAAACGATGATAGCCGAAGTTCGCGAAACAGGTGCGTCGATCCGGCTGATTACCGACGGGGATGTTGCTGGTGTCATGCACTGCGCCGAAAGCGAAGTAACCGGCATCGATATGTATATGGGCCAAGGCGGTGCGCCCGAAGGTGTGTTGGCGGCAGCGGCACTGAAATGCATGGGTGGTCAGATTTTTGGCAGATTGCAGTTTCGTAATGACGACGAACGTGGCCGGGCAGCCAAAGCGGGCATAACCGACCTGAATCGAGTCTATGCGCGCGATGAAATGGTGACGGCAGACGTAATCTTTGCTGCCACAGGTGTTACGGGCGGTTCCCT
>JBPCWT010000428.1:0-8540 GCA_051009255.1 Ruegeria sp.
TCCTGAAACGGCTCGTAATACCACTGAAACGTCAGACATTCCCAAGGTGACACCCTTGGAAATTCGGACGAATTGAACGCGGTGATCGACATGACCACCAGCGGTCCCAGCAGGTAGATAAAGAACAGCACCAGATAGACCCAGATGCTGATACGGAGAAAGGAATTGTTCATTTCCCGATATCCCCCATGTTCACCTTGAACAGGCGCATCACGGCCAGAACGAACAGGATACAGGTAACAAGCAGAACGATGGCATAGGCAGCACCCTGCGGCCAGTCGTTGTTGTCATTGAACTGCTGATAGATCAGCTGTGTAAACCACAGGCTGGACGGCCCGCCCAGAATCTGCGGCGCGGCAAGCGCCCCGGCGCTGAGCATGAACACCATCGTACAGCCAGAGCTGATGCCCGGTTTTGCATATGGGATGACGACCCGCCAGTGAATCCGCCACCAGTGCGCCCCAAGATCGCGCGCTGCCTCGATCTGGTTGCGGTCCAGACTTTCAATCACGTTGTAGATCGGGAAAATCATCAACAGGATGTAGGCATAGCCAAGACCCGCATACAGCGCGATGTCGTTGCGGATGAAATCAAACGGCGTGTCCCAGATGCCCATTCCCATGAACAGCGTGTTCAGAACACCCGTTTCACCAAAGATGATGCGCAGCGCAAAGGCACGCAGGATCTCGTTGATCCAGTAAGGGATGATCAGCATGATCGCAAAAATGCGGATGTGGCTGCCCTTGGTCTGACCCAGATAATAGGCGATCGGATAGCAGATGATCAGGTTAAAGATCGTAACGCAGATCGCCGCCAGCAAAGTCCGAAAGAACACCCGCAAATCGACGGTGTTGTAATCCTGACTGCCACCTTCGGGGCCAAAAACCAGGTATTTGTAGTTCTCAAGCGTGTAGACATCCTTGGGCCCGCCAATCTCTGGCGGGGGCAGGTTCGGACGGAACGAAAAGTCCAGCATCGACAATTGTGGCAGGATGATCAGGCCAATGGTCCAGAACAGGACAAGGCCCAGAATCGCCGACCCCATGCCGATGCCGTTGCGATTGAAAAACTCTTTCAGGAAGCCTGGCATTGCGTGGCCCCCTATTCCGCGGCCAGTTCACCCGCAGGAACGACGACCGCATTGCGGGTTTCGTATTCCAGCGTAATGTTCTGTCCTGTGTGGTCGTCAAAGGACTGACCCAGATTGGGGATCGATACCTTGATTTCTTTCCCGCCTTCACCCTCGGTAAAGATGTTAAAGGCGTTGCCCTCGAATTCTTCGTGGTTCACCCGTGCGGTGACAAAGTGATCTCCGGTTGCGCCGTCCGGGGCGATGTTAAAGGCCTCGGGGCGGATGAACATCATGGCGTCATCGCCTTCGTTCAGCTTACTCTGATTAGCGGTGGAAATGCGGGCCACCAAATCACCGGAACGGTTGGTTGCGATCATCGCCTCGTTGCCCATTACACGCTTGACCTTGCCCCGGAACACGTTGTTTTCGCCGACAAAAGAGGCGGCAAACGCGGTTGAAGGATCGTTGTAGATGGTCTTGCCATCAGCAATCTGGTCGATCACCCCGGCCCGCATCACCGCGATACTGTCAGACATGGTCAGAGCCTCGCCCTGATCGTGCGTGATGTAGATAAATGTGATGCCGACGCGTTTCTGAATTTCGCGCAGTTCCGTGCGCATGTGCTGGCGCAACTTAAGGTCCAGCGCTGACAGGGGTTCATCCAGCAGCAAAACATCAGGTTCGGCGCACAATGCGCGGGCAATTGCCACGCGCTGGCGCTGTCCGCCTGACAATTCGCTTGGTAGTTTGTCGCCCTGCTCTGGCAGCGCGATCATGTCCAGCAGCTCATCCGCGCGTTTGCGGCGCTCTGCTGTGCTGGCCCCGTTGATTTCCATCGAGAACGTGATGTTTTCCCAAATCTTCATCAGCGGGAATAAGGCGAGGTTCTGAAAGATCAGCGCCGTCGGTCGCTTGTTCGGCCCGATCCCTTTCATATTCTTGCCGCCGATCAGGACATTGCCTTCGCTGGGCTCCAGAAACCCCGAAACGGCGCGCAGGATCGTTGTCTTGCCACAGCCAGACGGGCCAAGGAACGAAAAGAAATCGCCCCCGTTGATGTTCACATTCGCATCACGCACGGCGACGAAGTCACCGAAACGGATCCACAGGTTTTCCAGATCGACTGCGACCCCAGCACTCATAGTTGGCATCCCCCTGTGGCACAGCGCGCGGCCATGCCAATTGTTTTCTGTCATGTCGCGATGACATGCAGAGATCGGACCCCCCGCCCTACGGCAGGGGGCCGTTCTTCAAAGCGATCAGGCGCTCTTGAACTTGTTGACGAACTCGGTCCGTGTTTCTGCGTACCAAGGTGCTTCGGCAGGCCACGGATTCAGGTTGGCCAGCGAGTCGCCCGGATAGGCTTCGGCAAAGTTCTTTTTGTAGGTGTCGCCAGAATACTGGTCAGCACCCAGAACAGGCGAGTTATAGCCATGGCTGTCGATCGCCACACCGGCTGGTTTTGCCTGGAACGCAAATTCGACAAAGGCATAGATCTGATCGATATTGGTCGCGCCGGTTGGCATCGACATACCGTCAACCCAGGCCATCGCGCCTTCGACCGGTGCCTGATAGTGAACCGGCTCGCCCGCGGACTTCAGCGCCAGCGGCGGACCATCCCACGTTTGACCTACAACCACGCCTTCGTTCAGCAGGCCGTTCTTTTGCGTGTCCGCGTCATTCCAGATCAGCTTGATGCGATCCTTGCGCGCGATGCACCAATCAGCGATCTGGCCCCAGACCTTGCGCATAGTGTCTTCGTCAGCATAAGCGGCCCAGACTGATCCCGGCTCCATCTCGCCGGCACTTTCCATATACAGACCAGCACCCAGCATCATCGAATGCGCGCGGCCCATGGTCTTGCCTGCGTTTTCTTCGGACCAGACATCGCCGTAAGACGGTGCATCCCCTTCGGGCAGCCACAGGTCGGTACGATAGGCAATGCCTTCGGTACCCCAGATATGCGGCAGCCAGTGCACGCCGCTTCCGCCAAAGTCCCATGCGTCGGTGCCGATCTTGGCCATCGCAGGGTTCACCAGATCAATCGGAACTTTGCTCATGTCAAACGGCTGCAGCAGTTCCAGCGGCTCCCACTGAAGCGAGCGGTTGTTGGTCGGCGAGACGATGTCAAAGCCCTGACCCTTGGTGGCCTTCATCTTGTTGATGATTTCTTCGTTCGATCCAATACCGGTGTAATTCACTTTGATACCGGTCAGCGTTTCGAATTCCTCGATAAAACTGGGCGGCAGGTAATCCGACCACATCAGGATGTTGATTTCACCCGAAGATGCCAGCGCGCTTTTGCTATAAAGCGGTGCTGCCAACGCGGCGGCACCCGCGCTCTTGAGCACAGAGCGCCGGGTAATGTTTGTTTTTCCAGCCATTAGTTTATCTCCCGTTTTGAACTGACTTTTTTTATTCTGTTCGTATTGATACGACTTTTGCGGCCACTGCGTCAGTCCAAAAGTGACAGATTCCGATTTTCTTAGGTCCAGTTAGATTTCCATGGTACCGGATTCCTGCAAATTGACCGGCCCCAATTCTGGGCGGTCAGGCCACAACGACCTTGTGCCAGCGTGCCGAAAAGGTGCCGTTACGTCACCTGACAACGTGATGCGCGGTCGATTTTCAAATGTTTTGTAAATCAGCAGCGCGCGGGACGTAATCACCCCGAAAACGCAAAATCCCTGACGGGCATTCGCGAAAGGCCAATCATCATCCGGTATCCGGGCTTGAACACATCAGGAAAAACCTCGACAAAGCGCTGAACCCTGACACCCCCATGATTGGAGCCTGATATGATCCTGTGCTGTGGTGAAGCCCTGATCGATATGATCTCGGAACCGACTGTTTCGGGCGCTCAGGGATTTGTTCCCCATTCCGGCGGCGCGGTGTTCAACACTGCGATTTCTCTTGGACGGCTTGGCACCGGTGTTGGAATGCTGACCGGTCTTTCCACTGACATGTTCGGCGAACAGCTTAGGGCGGCGCAGAAGGAAAGCCATGTGGACAGCAGCCATGTCATCACATCGGACCGACCCACGACGCTGGCGTTCGTGCAACTGACCGACGGCCACGCCACATACACGTTCATGGACGAAAACTCGGCCGGTCGGATGCTGACACCCGATGACATGCCTTCGCAGCTGCCTGCGGTTTCGGCGCTGTATTTTGGTGGTATCAGCCTGGCCTGCGAACCGGGTGCGGACGCCTATGCCGCACTGCTGGATCGGCATTGTGCAGACCGCGCCGTGATGCTGGACCCCAACATTCGCCCCGGATTCATCAAGGATCAGACCCGTTTTCGGACACGGCTGAACCAGATGCTTGGGCAAACCGATATCGTTAAAGTTTCCGACGAAGATCTGGACTGGATCATTCCCGGCCCCGAAACCCATGCAGAAAAGATTCCGCTCTTACTGCAATCGGGCCCGGCGATCGTCATCATGACGCGTGGCAGCGAGGGTGCGACTGGGTACTTCGCCGATGGCACGGAAACCTCGGTTCCGGTTAATCCGGTTCAGGTCGTTGATACGGTCGGTGCAGGCGACACGTTCAACGCAGGCGTTCTGGCAGAGCTGGAGCGTTCAGGCCACCTGACCAAATCCGGCATTCGCAACCTGAATGCCGATGCCTTGCGGTCCGCCCTGTCCTTTGGTGCCCGGGTTGCCGCCGTGACCGTCTCGCGCGCCGGGGCGAACCCGCCCTGGGCCAACGAACTCTGACATATTTTTAACGAGGACCGAAATGAAACGCTCGGACATTAATCATATCAAGACCGAGGCGCAGGCCTTTATCCATTCGTTCGGCGCTGTCCTGCCGCCGTTTGCGTTCTGGCCTGTCGAAGAACTCAGCTCACCCAAGGCTCAATCCATCAGGGATCGCGGCCTTGGCTGGGACATCACGGATTACGGTCAGGGCCGGTTCGACGAACTGGGGTTGTTTCTGTTCACCCTGCGCAACGGGGATGTGAATGACCTGAATCAGGGTCGCGGCATGCTCTATGCCGAGAAATTGCTGATTTCGCGCGAAAACCAGCTGTCACCGATGCATCGCCACAACGTCAAGGCCGAGGATATCATCAATCGCGGCGGCGGTGATCTGATCATGGAGCTGTACCCGCCTGCCCCCGATGGCAGCATTGATCGCAGTTCCGGTGTTACCGTTCCATCCGACGGCTGTCCCGTTTCAGTTCAGCCCGGCGAACGCTTGCGGCTGGCACCCGGTCAAAGCGTAACCCTGATGCCTGGCGTCTGGCACGCTTTCTGGGCAGAACAGGGTGATTGTCTGATTGGCGAGGTTTCGACGGTCAATGACGACAAGACCGACAACGTCTTTGAAAAACCGCTTCCGCGATTTTCGGACATCGAAGAGGACGCCGATAAAGAGTTCCTGCTGGTTTCGGATTACTGAACCCGGATTAGCGCATTCCGTCAATTCTGTCGAACAAGCGTAGATTTTCTTGCCAATTGCCCTGATTATTCGGGGCGATTGTAATGCGCATTAATATACCGTTTTGCGCACTACATTGGAATCCGTGAATATTGGCCAAAGGTACCCGTTTACGGTATCCGCGAAACGGCCCGTTTTTTGGGCCGCGTCGCTGCGTGAAGCCGACGGTTTCGCCGCGAAACTAGCCCAGTTGACCGGCGATTTTTGCCAGAACCTTTTCAACGTCATCCCGGTTCAGGTCGCGCCCGCTGATCCTGATGCGCACTTCATCCGCCGCAATCTCGGCCCGGATGTCACCGCCACCTGACAGCTTTTGCGCCGGTATGCGTTCGATCTGCTGCGGGCGTCCGCCCCGTGCATTGTCTTTTTGTGTGTCCGGTGTGGCCTTTAAGGCGTTTTCCAACAGCGCCCATTCAGACCGGGCATCGGGTACATTCGCACCCGCCAGCACGTCGCGCAGTGTGGCCTGTGATCCGTCCCTAAGGGCAGAGGCCAGTTTAAGACCGGCCTTTTCAGACAGGCCGACCGGGTATTGCAACAGATCACCTAGTGCTTCGTGGACCATCGCAAAACTGCGCACCTTGGAGCGTTTAGCCTTGGACGCCGCCGCGAACAACACATCCACCGCTGCCTCGATCGACGGGAACACGCCCTGCCCCGCAGCCAGCACAACAATTCGCCCTCGTTCGTACGGGCTCAGATCCGACCGCAGCTCGTTTTCTTCGACCATCGAAACATACGCACCCTGCCCTGTCCCCGCGTTGCGCACAAAGGCCGGGATTTCGGAAAAATTCGGATCGTTCTCGGCCAGGCGCTTGAATGCGTCCAGCCGCCGGTAACCGGAAATCAGGCCATAGCCATCATCCGTTTTGGTAACCTCGACCGGTGTTCGAAGACCATGAACCCGCAAGGATTCCAGCAGTTCCGCCATCGCCTCTTCGTCGTCAACCATACGGTCGCGACGAATGTAATCGGCATCAATCTGATCCAGCGGCAGCCTTTCCGCCACAAGACCTGCGTCCTGCGCATCCCGCCATCTGGCTGCGTCACCCTGATCCTGTGCCAGCGCAACCCGGTCAGTGACCGCCGCCATGCCCCCCAGCGTCGCAGCTTCGCCCGCGACCTGCGCAATCGGTGGATTTACGGATTTCGTTTCAAACGGGCTGAGCGAGGGTTTCGTGGCGAAACCCGCCTCAAGCTGTTCCAGTTCCGCCGCGTCCGGGGCGGTCAGTCTTCTGCGTTTAGCCATCTGCCTCTCCTCCCATCTGGGCATCGCGCCACCAGCAACCGATCAGCACCTCTTTGAATTCCGCATAGGTCCGATCAAATGTTTCGCGGCCCCGGACATAGGTGTCCCGGTTAAAGTCGCGGTAATCCGCCTCGTATATTCCGTTGACCTGTTCGCCTGCCTGCCCGACCAGCGCGGTATAATCCTGACGATAGGCATTCATGAAATCCCCGAAATATGCCTGAATGACATTTGCCATATCCGTCTGTTGGCTGGCATCAAACCGCGTGATGATGGCCCTCACTACATCCCATTCGAACTTTAGTTCCGGTAAACCCGCCGCGCGTTGCGCTGCGTTCTCTCCGTCCTCGATGCTGGCAAACGTGGTGTAGAGCATGTCAAAGAACCGGCCCGTCGAGTCGAATTCCAAAAACGACGCCCCCAGCGGCACCAGCAGAATATCAGCCGCCGCCAGCGCATTGATCGTTAGGTACCCAAGAGCAGGAGGCGTATCGAGGAATACGATGTCGTAATCATTCAGCACCGCCTCGTCGTGCAAAAAGTTGGTCAGGCCATCCCACAGGGGCCAGCTGCGCAGCCCCATACGCCAGACCGGTATCTGAAACTCGGCCCAGTACAGGTTCAGCTGGGCACCGATCAAGTCGATATTGGGCCAATGCGTTTCCTGAATGACATCGCGGGGCAGGGTGGTCAGGGCCTCTTGCAATGTTTCATCCAGTGGGATTTCCAGCTGGCCTGCCGCGCTGCGTACCCGGTTTTCTTCCTGAACCGCGCGGGCATAATCCTTGGCGATCAGCGGAAACACCGTCTGCCATTCGTCGGCAACCCGACCACCCAGAATCGAGGTCATAGACCCCTGGCTGTCCAGATCAACGACCAGCACCTTGTACCCGTCCAACGCCGCCGACATCGCAAGATGCGCAGCCGTTGACGTTTTGCCGACACCTCCCTTGAAGTTCGCAACAGCCACGACCTTGGCGGGCAATCCTTCGGGCCTGTAAGGCAAGTATTCCTTGGTGCTTACACCCTCTGCGGCGAAATGCTGGCGCAGCGTCAGAACCTCTTCCAGTGTGAACCACCTTGATCCGGCCTCGCCCTCGCCCTGGGGCAGATCTGGATTGGCCTTGAGAACGCGGCGCAGATGCGCGGGCGCGACTGGAATCAGGTACTTGGTGACTTCCCAGGTCGAGAATTTGCGCAGGCGCTTTTCACCATCCGGGGCATAGCCGCGCCGGGCCAGATCTTCACGACCCTTGGCGCAGAAAGCCGCCGCTTTTGCGAATCGCGAAGTGCCGATAGGATCAGGCAACTTTGATGCCGCAGCGGCCGGATCGAGATTCAAATAGGGTGGCAATGGAGGTTGGGTGGATTTGTTCACTGTCAGTGCCTCGAAAAATGTTCGCCTTATCAGCGTATATTCGACAATCTAGCGAACATTTCATCGCAGCGCTATCCTTCTTTCGCGTTTCATCCACAGAATGGTGCCAACCGGCCCGGTTTCGCCACGAAACCCACTCATAAAAGGAAACACAGTCCAACAAAGGGTTTATTATCTTTATTTAGTTTAGAACCTTTGCGCATAGAAAACATCATTGTAACAATAAGTTACTTATACCAGGGTACCCATGTTCAGGACAGTAGGTACCCGGATGCAGGATGAAGGGGTGCCGATTCCGGGACAGACGGTGCCCGATTCCGGGAACTGGGGTGCCGATTCGCAGGACATTGATATGATTGGATCAAACGACCCTAATACAGGCGCAATTC
>JBPCWT010000429.1:0-25408 GCA_051009255.1 Ruegeria sp.
TGAAAATCGGGCGGTCCATGTCCGCATCAGTGAACCCATAGGTCTTGGGGTCCAGTTCCGGATGCAGCGTATTGGCCCGCATGCCCAGCGGATCAAGATCAGCCACCAGATGCCCCCGGATGCGATAAGCCCGGATCAGCATCAGCGCCCGGATCGAATCCAGCACCGCGCGCTTGATCTGATCTTCGCTGACATCCACGCCCGTTGCGGCGGCCTTGTCCTTGATTTTTTTGCCCGCCGCCTTGGCATCGCCCTCGGCCCATTCGCCGGTCAGTGCCCCGGTCAGGTCATCGCTGGGCATTGGCGGCCAGTCGGTCCGCGCCCATGATGGCCCCTCGGCCTCTTTCTGAACGTCCGGTTCAGCGTCGCCCATGGCCCTGAAAAACTCGACCCAAGCGGCGTCAACCGCGCCCGGATCCTTGGTGTACTGGGAATAAAGCTGCTCCAGGTATTCGGCATTATGCCCCTGCATGAAACTTGAGGCATGAAAGGCAGAGTTGGGCGTATGTTCGGTCATTGGGCTACCTCATATGGGTTGGGACCGTATTGATTGGCGCCTGGCTGGCTGGGGCGGGTCAGCCACCACAGCACCAGAAGGGGTGACACAAACAGAACCAGAAGTGTCGGGATGACGATCAGCAGCGTGGCGCGGGTAAACAGGATATCCATCGAGCCGCCATGCTGGAAACTGGACGCGATACCGATGCCAAATACCAGAATCGCAACCGCAATGATCGTCAAAAGGATGGGCAACAAGGCAAATAACCCACTGCGCCCGGTATCCTGCATCCGCCGCCATGCCACCGCCAGATGCGGAAGAAACACGATCAGCGCAACAATGCTTTGGACCGGCTGAGAGGAAGTGGCGGTGACAGCTTTGACACCGTCAGCCTCGGTCGTTGTTACTTGCGTGAAAAACTGCCAGTCGATGACCCCGGCAATCAGGTTCCAGATCACAATGAACAGGAAAAAGAACCAGTATTCGGGCCGCGAGGCGCGGCCCGAAAATTTTAGGAACTTTGAGAAGCATGTCTTCACCGCCTCGCCAAAGGTCATGTGTATTACTCCTCCCAAACCACCTGCCCAGAATTGAGCAGTTGAGCTTACCCAATCGCTTCCAGCACGGCCTCGCCCAGCTGCGCGGGGCTTTCGGCCACGACGATACCGGCGCTGCGCATGGCTTCGATCTTGTCCTCCGCCCCGCCTTTGCCACCGGCAACGATCGCACCGGCATGACCCATGCGGCGGCCCGGAGGTGCCGTGCGGCCAGCAATGAAACCGGCAACCGGTTTCTTGCGGCCCTTCTTGGCCTCATCCGCCAGAAACTGTGCGGCTTCTTCTTCGGCTGAACCGCCGATCTCGCCGATCATGATGATCGAATGGGTTTCGTCATCGCCCAGGAACCATTCCAGCACATCGATATGCTCGGTCCCCTTGATGGGGTCGCCGCCAATGCCGACACAGGTGGACTGACCCAGACCCACATCGGTGGTCTGCTTGACAGCCTCGTATGTCAGCGTGCCCGACCGCGACACAACCCCAACCGATCCGCGTTGGTGGATGTGGCCGGGCATGATGCCGATCTTGCAGGCATCAGGGGTGATGACACCGGGACAGTTCGGCCCTATCAGGCGAGAGTTTGAACCTTCCAGCGCGCGCTTCACCTTCATCATGTCCAGAACCGGGATACCTTCGGTGATGCAGACGATCACCTCCATCTCGGCATCGATTGCCTCGAGGATCGAGTCGGCAGCAAACGGCGGCGGTACATAAATCACCGATGCGTTCGCCTGGGTCACATGCTTGGCCTCGTGGACCGAGTTGAACACCGGCAGGTCAAGATGCGTCATCCCGCCCTTGCCGGGGGTCACGCCGCCAACCATCTTGGTGCCATAGGCGATGGCCTGTTCACTGTGGAATGTGCCCTGCGAGCCGGTAAAGCCCTGACAGATCACTTTGGTATTTTCGTCGATGAGGACTGCCATTTGGGCGTTCTCCTTATTTTGATACCGTTGCTGTAGCGCGCAGAGTCAGGGCGTCGTCGGAATTTGACCCACTCAGGACCACGTTTGCGTTTTGAGATGAATGGAAAGCGCCGAATTGCCCCGGCACCTGGATTTCACTTGGGGTTGGCTCGTATTGTGCCTTCGCGCCTTCAACGATCTCGTGCGCAAGGCGCGAATACTCGTCCGGCGTCAACGAGGTCGCAAAGCTCAGTTCGCAGGAAACGACCGGTGACATGTTCGGGTCAAAATCCATTGGCGTCTCGGCACCGGAAAACCTGATGGCCTCCAGATCGAAACCTTCGGCGGCAGAGGCATCTGCGAATTGTTCCTGCGAATACAAACCGCCCCGCCAGTGGTGGCGCAGCGAATACTCGCCTCCGACGGTTTGATAGTCATAGCCTTCAAGGTGGCACGCCCAGTTAAAAAGTCTGGCCAGATCTTCAACCGTCGACGACTGAGACCCAGCCGACGCCGTCGAAGCGATGGATGCCAACATCCCGGAAATGAGCCACTTGCGCACAGGTCTAACCCTTCAGTTTCAGGGTTAAGGGCGCAAAGACCGGATACTGTTTACATGCTGCGACGAACCGCACAAACGCGAAAGGCTCATTGTTTTTTTTGTCAATCAGGGCCACCAAATTGGAAAGCCTCCTTATTCTTTGACTGTCACAATGGCAGCTTGGTAGAGAGGGTGTTCGTACTCCAACTCTGCTGCGTGAAAGTAAAAGACCGAGCCATTTGGCAGGTCAATTTGCACTTGATGGGTAGTTGAATCGTATTGAAAGCTCTCTTTCGGGATGTCCTCTACAAACTGCCTAACCAAGAATGCACCAAGTTTTACAGTAAGTGTTTCCGCCGGCTCGATTGAAGCGAACACCATTGAACATTTTGGGCTTCCGCTGTCTTGAATGACCTCTGTGTTGAAAGAGAGGTCAAGTTCGTCGTGAAAGAACGTTCGAGACTTTGAATCTTGTTTGAAGGGCATTTGCTTCAGGCGCGCGTTAGCCAGCTCGAATGTAGGTAAGGTTTTAGCGCAAACGTCCGCAAACAAAGACGCACCATGTTCCGCACTGACCAAGATAGCATCTTCAGCAATACCAGCAGTTTTCCACGCAACTGTTTGCTCGGCAGATAGCTGTGAGCAAACAGTGGAGCAAACAATTGCGGCAACTCCAAGAGAAAATGGGCGCATCGGTTTAACCCTTAACCGCCTTAACGATCTTCTCGGCTCCGTCTTTCAGGTTATCCGCTGCGATCACGTCCAGACCGGATGTGTTGATGATCTCTTTGCCCTTCTCGACATTCGTGCCTTCCAGACGCACGACCAGTGGCACTTGCAGACCAACCTCTTTCACAGCGGCCACAACGCCCTCGGCGATCACATCACAGCGCATGATGCCGCCGAAAATGTTGACCAGAATGCCTTTGACCTGCGGGTCGCTGGTGATGATCTTGAACGCCTCGGTCACTTTCTCCTTGGTGGCACCGCCACCAACGTCGAGGAAGTTCGCAGGCTCGGCCCCATACAGCTTGATGATGTCCATCGTCGCCATCGCCAGACCGGCACCGTTGACCATGCAGCCAATCTCGCCATCCAGCGCGATATAGTTCAGGTCATATTTGCTGGCTTCCAGTTCCTTGGGGTCTTCTTCGGTCGTGTCGCGCAGCTCGGCAATGTCGGGATGGCGGTAAACCGCGTTTCCGTCAAAACCGACTTTGGCGTCCAGCACCTTCAGATCACCTCTGTCAGACACGATCAGCGGGTTAATCTCCAGCATCTCCATGTCTTTCTCGACAAAGGCTTGGTACAGCTGACTCATCAGTTTGACGCATTGCTTGACCTGCGCGCCTTCCAGCCCCAGCGAAAACGCGATCCGGCGTCCGTGATACGGCTGATACCCGGTCGCGGGATCGACCGAGAAGGACAGGATTTTTTCCGGGGTCGCGGCGGCCACCTCTTCGATGTCCATGCCGCCTTCGGTCGAACAGACGAATGAAATCCGGCTAGTCTGACGATCCACCAACAGCGCAAGATACAGCTCGCGTTCGATGCCCGATCCGGCCTCGATATAGATACGGTTGACTTGCTTGCCCGCCGGGCCGGTCTGATGTGTGACCAGTGTGCGGCCCAGCATCTTTTTGGCTTCCTCAGCAGCTTCCTCGACCGATTTGGTCAGACGGACACCGCCCTTTTCACCGGCGTCGGCCTCTTTGAAAGATCCCTTGCCGCGACCGCCTGCATGGATTTGCGCTTTGACGACCCACAGCGGACCGTCCAGTTCGCCAGCTGCTGTTTTCGCCTCTTCGGCGCGCAGAACGGCGCGGCCATCGGAAACCGGCGCGCCATAGCTGCGAAGAAGGGCCTTGGCCTGATATTCGTGAATGTTCATCGAAAATGTCCCGTCTGACTACGATTACCCCGATATAGGCGCGTCTGATGGGCAAGTTTAAAGGGTTTTTTGGCCTGTAACGGGTTTTTGACAAAGATTTTTTACATTTGTGATCACAGTTTTTTGGGGTGTGATCACAAATTTAGGTGATGCCTGTGAATGATTCGATCCTAGCATAGCAACAGCAAGAAATCTCTGTCAGACAAAGAGATTTCGACGTTTGCGCGAACATCACCGACCCATTGGGCCTGTGCCGCAGCAATCCAATACAGCAACCCGAACACGCAGCAGGATGGTGGCCGGGGTGACCAGCTATGGGATCAACCGATCAACCCTGCTGAAATGGCGGCCCGGTTCCCGCGCGTACCCAGCCCAAAGCGGTAATCCTGTCCCCTGGCTTTGCCATTGCCGTGGAACAGATACCTTTGCAGGGGTTAATGAAGACCGAAATACGCGTCTCGCTCTGGTCCGGCTGGCTGGAACGCGGGCGCATTTTCGTCAGGCAGCCAATTTTTATAGACCAGCCCGTCCTTCATCACGAAATCTACGGTGTCGCGCTTGATGCGGCTGATGTCTTCCAGCGGGTTGCCGTCAACAAGGATTATGTCGGCATAGCCACCCTCTGCAATCGTGCCAAGCGTTCCTTCCTTGTAAGGGTTCATGCCACCGCTCCAACCCAGCACTTCTGCGGCATTGCTGGTCGCAGTTTTCAGAACCAGATGAGTATCCTTTGCGACCTCGTTGAATTTTATCACGTTGTCTGCCTGATTGGGCAGGTCGGGCCCGAACATGTCCCCGCCCGTGACCATCAAAAGGCCGTGCTTGATTGCCCATTCCATCATCTGCAGCGCACCACTGTTCACTTGCCGCGCCTTGTTCTTTTGATCAGTCGAGAAAAAAGTGATGCTGTCCGGGTCCCCGAACTGAACCAATGCGACGACAGCCTGAACAGAAAGCGCGACGCCTTCTTCTTCCATGCGGATTATTGTGTCCTCTGACACCAGAAAGTTATGTTCGATAACCTTCACACCCGCATCGATCGCGCGATTGACGGACCTGTCATGATAAGCATGCGCAAGAACATAGGTGCCATAATCTTCGGCAATCTCGACAATAGCCTTCATTTCGTCAGCGGTCAGCTGCGTCATGTGCAGCGGGTCGAACTCGCTTGCGACGCCGCCACCTGCCATTATCTTGATCTGAGTGGCACCAGCCCGGAGATTGTGTCTGGTGGCTTGAATGGCCTCGTCGACGCCGTCGATGATGAAGCTTACGCGGCCCTGCTCCAGCTTGTCTTCGTCACCAATGCGATCATTGAACGAACCGGTGTCGCCGTGACCGCCAGTCTGGCTTAGGAATGCCCCGCTTGAAAAAAGCCGTGGCCCGGGGATAATGCCGTTGTTCACCGCCTTTGCGACGCCCAGGATATTACAGCCAGCGTCCCGCGCCGTGGTAAAACCCTGATCCAGATAGTCGCGAAGTGCCTGGGCCGTTTATGCGCCTGCGGCCATCTGGTCATAGTCGTTTCTGAACTCCAGCATCCCGTTCCGAAAACACATATGAGAGTGCATGTCGATCAGCCCGGGCATCAGGGTGCGGCCTTCGCCATCGACGGTAAAGGCGTCGGGCGCGTCAATTGGTTCAGCGGATACGGTCTTGATCAGGTTGCCTTCAACCAGAACAAAGCCATTCTCTACAAGCTCCGCATCAACGCCGTTATAGATATTTACGTTAGAGAACAGGACCTGCCGCGGCGCATCCTGCGCAAGCGACACAGTCGCCATGCCAGAAAAAATCAATCCAAGTAGCAATTTTTTCAAATCTGATCTCCCAAAATATTTTTCAACTCAATTAATCCGATTACGGTAGCTGATACGCGACAATTGGCAAACATTATGGCCCGCCAACATCTGTAACTGCTCGTCGATAACCTGCAATGCCACATCTTTTTTTGTTTGGAGGATGCATTGCGAGTTCCATTGCGGAAGAGACCTCAACAGAGCTGGGCTGCAGCATAACCAGCGAAAAGTTTATGTACCGAGTTCCTTTGGCGGACTGATCGCAATTACAACTGGGAACCACAAAGGAAACAATCATTTTTGATCCCCGGTGAATTTTCTTAACCTGCAAGTTACGTGGCTTCAGAACGATCTACTCTTTCCAACGCCGATTCCGGCGATTGGGGTATCGTAACCATGAAGCGTCGGGGATTTCTTTTGGTGATGGTGGAACACGCTCTATGGGTGGCAAGGAATATTCTTTTACGGGTCTTCCATTCAGAACCTCAGAAAGGCTTGCCTTAAACAGATGGACATCTCCGAAGTAATTTGGATAAGCGCTTTTCAGATTTTCAATTTTGTCCAATTCCACGACTACTGCGCTGTATCTACCTGTTACTTGCCTTACGTCCAAACCACTTTCTAGAACGTCCCCAATTTTTGAGGGTCCGTCCAAGTACTTCACATCAACTTGTTTGTTCTCATGGTCATATTTAATTACGCAGTACTTCGGTTTATGGTGCCGGTCAAACTCAGCTCTGTCGAGGTTAGAAACAGCATGGCTTAAAGCGTCTAGAGTTTGCGGAGCATTCAGGGAATTACACAAATCGACAATTTCTGCGATCCTACTATTGGGTCTATCTAATGCGTATTCGCACCCTTCACTCGCCGCAAATCCAAAAGACATTAATGTGAAAAGGCGAAGCCAATCTTCGCTTCCAACCCCAGCCTTCAAATTTTCGCCTCGATAAAGACCGACGGCCTCAACAGCGGTTGCCCATGAATGCTGTAAGCGGCTCCGTATTTGGGTTTCGATCAGTCTACCTTCAAAGCCTCTCTCTGAATTGTCCCTTGGTTGAAACGCAAAAACTAGGTGATGACTTCGATAGCCGCTGTCGCGCGGAACATCCATGTACGGATCTTCGCGCTTCAATACATGCGGAGAATTCTCCATGATCTCGTAGGCCAATAATCGGGCTTGCTCAATGCTGGTGACAACGGCCCGGCATCCGCCTAAATCCTGAAGCTGACGAAGGTTGCTTTTGATTAGATTTAGCTTCCCGCGGATCGATGTCATTTGCTTCAGGCGTGCGGCAGTTAGACCTTTCACCTTTAACGTACTCATGCGCCCATGTAACTCTGCTCGCATTCGTTGCATTGGGAATGCATGCGAGGCGCGCCAACTATTTGCAATTTTAAAAATTCTTCGGATTTCGACTTCGTTTTCTGGATTCCATTCAAGGCGTTCTTTTAAGGCGTTTCCGGCCCGAACAACGTCCTTCATTGAAAACTCAAGCTGTGGATATTCGGACACGTACGGTACACCAACGCAATCAAACTGATCGACCTTAAGGAGAAGAAAAGCTCGGCATTCAACCTATACCGATGCGGTAAATTAGGCAAGTTGACCTTTGCCTCCGAGGTATCTGCGGAAAAACGACCAAGAGCTAAGCATCAAAAAAAGCCCCGCCGGAATTGCCGGAGGGGCTCTAAAAGATTCTGACATGATAGGCTTTAGCCCAGAGAGCTATCGATGCCTTTACATGCCTCGATCAAACCCTTCACGGCGTTGACCGAGTTGTCGAAACCGGCTTGCTCTTCTTCGTTCAGGGTGATGTTGACGATGCGTTCGATGCCGCCTGCGCCGATCACGGTGGGCACGCCTACGTACATGCCTTCGACACCCAGCTCGCCATTGCAATAGGCCGCGCAGGGCAGAACCCGCTTTTGGTCTTTCAGAAAGGCTTCGGCCATTTCAATCGCCGAGGTGGCCGGCGCATAAAAGGCCGAGCCGGTTTTCAGCAAGCCAACGATTTCAGCTCCGCCATCGCGGGTGCGCTGTACGATGGCATCCAGTTTCTCTTGCGTGGTCCAGCCCATCTTGACCAGATCAGGCAACGGGATGCCGGCAACAGTCGAATAGCGCACAGACGGCACCATGGTATCGCCGTGACCACCCAGAACAAAGGCGGTGACATCGCGCATGGACACGTTGAACTCTTCCGACAGGAAATGCGCAAACCGTCCTGAATCTAGAACGCCTGCCATGCCGCAGACCTTGGCGTGCGGCAGGCCCGAGAATTCGCGCAGCGCCCATACCATCGCGTCCAGCGGGTTGGTGATGCAGATGACGAACGCATCGGGGGCGTGGGCCGCGATACCTTCGCCAACGGATTTCATGACCTTCAGGTTGATGCCCAACAGATCATCGCGGCTCATGCCCGGCTTGCGCGGCACACCGGCGGTGACGATGCAAACATCGGCGCCTGCGATATCCTCGTATGACTGGGTGCCTTTCAGTTTGGCGTCAAACCCTTCGGACGGGCCGGACTCGGCGATATCCAGCGCCTTGCCCTCCGGGGTGCCCTCGGCGATGTCAAACAGGACAACGTCGCCAAGTTCTTTCATTGCTGCGAGGTGGGCGAGCGTGCCGCCGATCTGACCTGCGCCGATCAGCGCGATCTTGGGTCTGGCCATTTGGAATATCTCCGGTCGGTGTTGTAAATCGCGGTTTTGCTAGTCTGTATAGCGGCAACACGCAAGGGTTCTGCAACGCGGCATGCGACCGCATACTGTTTGCCCCGGTCCCGTTGATTGCGCTAAAGGGCTTGCGAAACAAGCCGTTTTGGGACCGTCACATGTTCGATCTGAACCTGATGTTTTTTGCCTTGGCGATCCCTGCGGTCATCTTTGCCGGCATTTCCAAGGGCGGTTTCGGCTCGGGCGTGGCCTTTGCATCGGCGTCGATTCTGGCGCTGATTTTGGAACCGGGACAGGCACTTGCCCTGATGTTACCGCTGCTGATGGTCATCGACGTTGCAACGTTGCCGCCCTACTGGAAAAGATGGAGCTGGCCGGACACGCGCCTGCTGATACTGGGAGCCATCCCCGGGGTGGCGCTGGGCGCGTGGCTGTTTCGCGCCACGGATGCCGATCTGTTGCGGCAGCTGATCGGCGGTATTTCCATCGGTTTTGTGGCGTGGCACCTTGCGCGATCCCACGGCTGGGTCAGCGGTTTTGCCAATCGCCTGCCGCCCCCGGCGGGCCTGTTTGCAGGGCTGGTTGCGGGGTTCACCAGCTTTGTCAGCCACGCGGGTGGCCCGCCCGCCGCCGTTTACCTGCTGTCTCAACGCCTGTCGAAGACCGAATATCAGGCAACGACTGTTCTGGTGTTCTGGGTGGTCAACATCGCCAAGTTTATCCCCTACGCCTATCTTGGCATGTTCACCTGGCACACGGCACTGGCCGATCTGTTGCTGGCACCTTTTGCAGTCTTTGGCGCGTGGCTGGGCGTGCGCGCCCATTGGATGATGTCCGAACGTGTGTTTTTTGGCATCGCCTATGTTCTGCTGACGATTACGGGAACCAAGCTGATCTGGGACGCGCTGACCTGAACCGGGCAATTCGCCTGATCATCATACGTTGGGCGGCATCGCCTCTGACAAGGATTCAAAAAATTGCCCCGACGCGACAAGACATGTCACGCCGTCGGGCAAAGTCACCGTGATCGTCCAACTGCCCGCGGCGTCCGAGGCATAAACCTCCATCATGGCGCCTTGCTGGGCCAGCCCGACAGCTTTGCGGGTTTCGCCATAGTCCTGCGCCAACTGCCGAACCACATCCGCACGCGGTGCGCAGTTTCGGGTCTGTGCCTGCAAGTGCTGCGCGGCAAGCACCATAATCCCCAATCCCATCGTCATCTTGAACACTGTCTTCTTCATCTCTGTTCCCCTTCCGCCACCGGATTCGAAAAAGGTGCCGGGCGGATCGGGAAATCCGGTTAAGCCGACGCGCGTTGCGTCACCGGACTGGCTGATGCTGCGTTGCGGCAAATTTGTTCTTGAACTTTCCGTCAAAAAATGCCCCATTCCGCGCAACATTATTTCAATGGGAGAGGCCCGTGGATCCCCGTCAGCGCCCCTATCGTTCAGTTCTCTATATTCCCGGCTCGAAAGAGAGGGCGTTGGACAAGGCTCGCAACTTGCCCGTCGATGCGATCATCTTCGATCTCGAAGATGCGGTTGCCGCGGACGAAAAAGTAAACGCACGCGAAACGCTGAAATCTGCGCTGGAAACGGGCGGATATGGTGCACGTGTCAGGATCGTGCGGATCAATGGGCTTGATACCGAATGGGGCCGTGCCGATGCGCAGGCAGTGCGCGAAGTGGATGTCGATGTGGTCCTGTTGCCCAAGGTCAATGCAGCGGCCGATGTGGATGCGCTGGCGGCAATAACCGGCGACATCCCGATCTGGGCGATGATGGAAACGCCGCGCGGCATGCTGAACGCCGCCGAAATTGCGGCCCACCCCCTGATGGCCGGTTTTGTCATGGGTACAAACGATCTGGCAAAAGAATTGCAGACCCGCTTCCGCCCGGACCGTCTGCCGCTGATGACCTCGCTGGGATTGTGCCTGCTGGCTGCAAAGGCCGAAGGGCTGATTATCGTCGATGGTGTCTACAACGCCTTTAAAGACGACGCAGGTCTGGCCGCTGAATGCGCACAGGGCCGCGACATGGGATTTGACGGTAAAACCCTGATCCATCCTGCGCAGGTTGATGTCACCAACACAGCCTTTGCCCCGTCCGAGTCCGAGATTGATTTGGCGCGCCGTCAGATCGCCGCGTTCGAGGAGGTTGAGGCGCAGGGGCAGGGGGTCGCCGTGGTCGACGGCAAGATCGTTGAAAATCTGCACATTGTAACTGCCCGCGAAATTCTGGCAAAAGCAGAGGCAATATTAGCTTTGCAAGCGAGGTAAGCCAGCAATGGGCTTTGTTCTTCTAATCCTTGGCGTGGCGCTTTGGTGGGCCGCACATCTGTTCAAACGCGCGATGCCGGAACGGCGCGCGGCGATGGGCGACGGCGGAAAGGGTGCCGTGGCACTGACCTTGGTTGTCGCGGTTCTGCTGATGATATTTGGCTATCGCACCGCCGAATCTTATGATCCGGCGCTGTTTCCAGAAGCTCTGCGCCACACCAACAACCTGCTGGTCCTGATCGCAATCTGGATGATGAGCCCTGCCGGTAAAAAGGGCCGCATTCTGAACAAGTTGCGCCACCCCATGCTGATCGGTTTGTCGCTGTGGGCCATTGCGCACCTGTTTGTTAACTACGATCCGGCGTCGCTGATCCTGTTTGGCGGTCTGCTTGCATGGGCACTGGTCGAAATGGTCGTGATAAACCGTTCGGAACCTGAATGGACACCGGGCGAACCCGGAACCTATGGCAAGGATGCGATGTTCTTTGTGGCGTCTATCGTTCTGGTTCTGATCATTGGGTACATTCACGGGCTAGTCGGGCCGTCGCCATTCCCAACCTAAGGTGCTGCCATCATGGCCAAGCTTTATCGATTGCTGACCGAAGAGGACTCGTCCGAATTCTGCCACAAGGTATCGGACGCGCTGGCAAAAGGTTGGGTGCTTTATGGACCGCCCACCTATGCCTTTGACGCGGCAAACAATGTGATGCGTTGCGCGCAGGCAGTCACCAAGGACGTCGAGGCCGAATACTCCCCCGAAATGAAACTGGGACAGCAATGATGGCAAAAACCAATCCGGGCCGTTTTTTCGAGGACTATTTCGTCGGGCAGGCACTGCACCATGCTGTACCGCGCACTGTTACAGTTGGCGAACGCGCAATGTACCACGCGCTCTATCCATCCCGCCACGCGCTGTACTCGTCGGACGAGTTTGCCCGCAATTGCGGCCTGCCGCAAAGTCCCATTGACGATCTGGCCGCCTTTCACGTTGTCTTTGGCAAGACGGTGCCGGATGTGTCCCTTAATGCAGTCGCCAATCTTGGGTATGCCGAAGGTCGTTGGCTGAAACCGGTTTATCCCGGCGATACCTTGCGCTCGGAATCCAAGGTGATCGGTCTCAAGCAAAATTCAAACGGCAAAACCGGGGTAGTCTGGGTTCGCACCAAGGGTCTGAACCAGCGTGACGAAGTGGTGATCGAATATGTGCGCTGGGTCATGGTGCGAAAATCGAACCTCGACGCGTCCGCGCCCGACCCGGTTGTTCCCGAATTGAAAAAAGTTGTCGATCCGACGGATCTGGTGATGCCAGGCGGGCTCGATTTTACCAAATACAGTTTCGTACAAACTGGGGAATCCCATCGCTGGGGATCGTACGAATTGGGCGAAACGATCGATCACGTCGATGGTGTGACCGTGGAAGAGGCCGAACACATGATGGCAACGCGCCTTTGGCAAAACACCGCCAAAGTGCATTTCGACCTTACCTTTCGGCCCGAAGGTCGCCTGATTTACGGCGGTCACGTGATCTCGATGGCGCGTGCATTGTCCTTCAACGGATTGGCAAATGCACAGATGATCGTCGGCCTGAACGGAGGTGCGCATGCCAACCCGTGTTTCGCTGGCGATACGATCAAGGCATGGAGTGAAGTGTTGGACAAGGCCGATACAAATGCCCCCGGTGTGGGTGCGATCCGGTTGCGATTGGTGGCCACAAAGGGTGGTGAACCCTTTGATTTAAAAACAGAAGATGGAAAGTACTGCCCTCATGTCTTGCTGGATCTGGACTACTGGGCGCTGATGCCAAAGTAGGGGGTGAGGTCGGAAAAACTGCTGACATTCATTTGACCGCTTGCGCCGTTTTCCATGCTAACCTGCGGCCATGAATCTGTTTCGAATTCTGGCCGCTGGCATTTTCCTAGCCCAACCAGCCAACGCCTGTGATCTGGCCCTGGCGCTTGCCGTGGACGTATCCGGTTCGGTTGATAGCCGTGAATTCCGCATCCAAATGGACGGCCTCGCCCAAGGCCTCCGCGACCCCGTCGTCTCCGAAGCCCTCGTCCGCAGTCAAGCCCGTCTCATGCTGGTGCAGTGGACCGGGGCATCCCGACAACAAATCACCATCCCCTGGACACGCATCGGTGACTTTGAAGCGCTTGAAAAATTTGCAGAAAACGTATCTGCCGATCCAAGGGTTTGGCGAAACTTCTCTACCGCTATCGGAGAGGCGCTGGAAACGACAATGGCTGCATTTGACCAAGTGCCTGATTGCGGGCGGCATCTGATCGACATTTCAGGCGACGGGGTGTCCAACGAAGGGATCGAGCCGGCAGACCTGCATCGCAAACTCAGGGATCGAGGGATTACAGTAAACGCAATTGCCATCGAAGAAAGCGAACCTGAGCTAACGGCCTATTTCTTCGAAAATGTCATCGTCGGAGAGGGGGCATTTGTAGTTTCAGCAGCAGGATTCGAGGATTATCCCGAACGCATCCGCAAAAAGCTGCTGCGCGAAGTTACACAACAAACAGCGCGTCTGAAGTAGTCAATTCAGGATTCGTGATCACATAGCTTCGCCGTTGATATCGCTCACATTGCATGGGCTTGGCGGTTAATGTGATCACAAGGCAATTTTGTGTGATCACAAAGGGGCGCAATCTGATGGTCTGCATCAGTTTTCGCTTCTTTTTACCGTCGCAGCCCGTGACAGGGTCGCAAAATAGAGTAAAACAATCGGTAGCCAACCGGAAAGGAGCCACCATGGCCGATGTCAATCGGGGTAACCGCCCGCTTTCACCGCACTTGTCGATTTATCGTCCGCAACTGACTTCTGTTACGTCCATCCTGACACGCGTAACCGGAAACGCCCTGGTCATTGCCGGCCTGCTGATCGTGTGGTGGTTTCTGGCTGCGGCGACCTCACCCGAGGCGTTCGAGCGCGCAAACTGGTGGCTTACATCCGTGCTTGGCGATCTGATCATGGCGTTTTCTTTGTGGGGTATCTGGTACCATACATTGGCCGGTATCAGGCATTTGATCTGGGATAGCGCAAAAGGCCTGGACCTTCCCACGGCATACAAGCTGGGTTGGGCGGTTGTTATCGGTTCGTTTGTCCTGACAATCCTGACCCTATTGGTCGTTTCATAAGGAGGCCCGAGATGCGTTTTTTAACTGACCGCAAACGCGCCGCAGGTCTGGGATCGGCCAAATCCGGAACCGCGCATTTCTGGTCGATGAAGGTCAGCGCTGTTGCTTTGCTGATCCTTGTCCCATTGTTCATCTTCACATTTGGTCCAGTTCTGGGGCAGCCATTCGATGTTGTGCTGGATTATTACTCGCGCCCGTTTCCAGCCATCGTGGCAGCACTTACACTGATTGTTGGGTTCAAGCATTTTGCGGATGGCGCACAAACGATGATCGAGGACTATGTGCATGGCACAATGGAAAAAGTTCTTATTATCCTGACGATTTGCCTGTCTTACGCAGCGGCTGCGGCTGGCGTTTTCGCCATCGCCCGCATTGCCCTCTAACGATCCGGAGCTGAAAAAATGGCTGCATACGAATACGAAACTCACGAATATGACGTGGTTGTTGTCGGTGCTGGTGGGGCAGGGCTGCGCGCCACGCTGGGCATGGCGGAACAAGGGCTGCGGACGGCTTGTGTAACCAAGGTTTTCCCAACACGTTCTCACACCGTTGCTGCACAGGGTGGTATTGCCGCGTCGCTGTCAAACATGGGGCCAGATCATTGGCAGTGGCACATGTACGACACCGTCAAAGGTTCCGACTGGTTGGGTGATACTGATGCGATGGAGTATTTGGCCCGTGAAGCGCCCAAGGCGGTTTACGAACTGGAGCATTATGGCGTCCCCTTCAGCCGAACCGAAGAAGGCAAGATCTATCAGCGCCCGTTCGGGGGCCACACCACAGAGTTCGGCGAAGGCCCCCCGGTGCAGCGCACCTGCGCGGCGGCCGACCGAACCGGCCACGCAATTCTTCACACGCTGTATGGTCAGTCGCTGAAGAATAACGCGGAATTTTACATCGAGTATTTTGCGATCGACCTGATCATATCCGAAGACGGGCAGTGTCAGGGTGTTGTCTGCTGGAAGCTGGATGATGGAACCATGCATGTTTTCAACGCCAAGATGGTGGTGTTGGCAACAGGTGGCTATGGCCGCGCCTATTTCTCGGCCACGTCGGCGCATACATGTACCGGTGATGGCGGCGGCATGGTGGCCCGCGCAGGTCTGGCCCTGCAGGATATGGAATTTGTGCAGTTCCACCCAACCGGCATCTACGGGTCCGGCTGTCTGATTACCGAAGGAGCACGTGGCGAAGGCGGATACCTGACCAACTCGGAAGGCGAACGTTTCATGGAACGCTACGCGCCCCAGTACAAGGATCTGGCGCCGCGCGACTATGTTTCGCGCTCGATGACCATGGAAATCCGTGAAGGCCGTGGTGTGGGCAAGGATGGTGACCATATCCACCTGAACCTGAACCACTTGCCTGCCGAGGCGCTGGCAGAACGTTTGCCCGGCATTTCCGAAAGCGCCAAAATCTTTGCTGGCGTGGACGTAACGAAGGAACCGATACCCGTGTTGCCGACCGTGCATTACAACATGGGCGGTGTTCCGACGAATTACTGGGGCGAGGTTTTGAATCCGACGGACAATGATCCGACTGCTGTTGTGCCGGGCCTTATGGCCGTCGGCGAGGCTGGTTGCGCGTCGGTGCACGGCGCGAACCGGTTAGGTTCCAACTCTTTGATCGATTTGGTTGTATTTGGACGCGCAGCAGCAATCCGGGCGGGCAAGGTGGTGGATGCCGAAGCGTCCAACCCTGTCCTGAATCAGGCGTCGGTCGACAAGGCTTTTGACCGGTTCGACGATGTCCGAAATGCAAGCGGGTCGATACCCACTGCCGATCTGCGTCTTGAAATGCAAAGAACCATGCAAGAGGACGCGGCAGTGTTCCGCACCGCTAAAACCATGGCGGACGGTGTTGAGAAGATGACGGCCATTGCCGCAAAAATGGATGATCTGAAAGTAACTGACCGGTCATTGGTCTGGAACAGCGATCTGATGGAATCGCTGGAGCTGACAAACCTGATGCCCAACGCCCTGACAACGATCGTCGGTGCCGAAGCCCGCAAGGAATCCCGCGGCGCGCACGCGCATGAAGATTTCACCGAACGCGACGACAAGAACTGGCGCGTTCACACAGTGTCACGGGTTGACGGCAGCAAGGTTGACCTGAGCTATCGCCCCGTTATCGCCGACCCTCTTACAACTGAGGATGAGGGCGGTATCAGCCTTAAGAAGATTGCGCCCAAAGCGCGGACGTTCTGAGGAGAGGAACATATGGTCCAACTAACCCTCCCGAAAAACTCTCGTATCACTACGGGCAAGACCTGGCCTAAACCGGATGGTGCCGCAAACGCCCGTAAGTTCCAGATCTACCGCTGGAATCCGGACGATGGTCAAAATCCACGCGTTGATACCTATTTCGTTGATATGGACGATTGCGGGCCGATGGTTCTGGATGCGCTTATCTACATCAAGAACAAGGTTGACCCAACGCTGACCTTTCGCCGTTCGTGCCGCGAGGGCATTTGCGGGTCTTGTGCTATGAATATCGACGGGATCAACACCTTGGCCTGCATCTATGGCATGGACGAAATCAAGGGTGATGTAAAAATCTATCCGCTGCCGCACATGCCTGTGGTCAAGGATCTGATCCCTGATCTGAACCATTTCTATGCCCAGCATGCCAGTATCATGCCCTGGTTGGAGACCAAGACAAACCGACCGGCGAAAGAATGGAAACAGTCGATTGAAGACCGTAAAAAGCTTGACGGGCTTTACGAATGTGTGATGTGCGCAAGCTGTTCAACATCCTGCCCAAGTTACTGGTGGAACGGCGACCGCTACCTTGGGCCTGCAGCGTTGCTGCATGCGTACCGTTGGATTATCGACTCGCGGGACGAGGCCACGGGCGAACGTCTGGACGATCTGGAAGACCCGTTCAAACTGTATCGCTGTCATACGATCATGAACTGCGCCAAGACATGTCCTAAGGGCCTTAACCCGGCCAAGGCAATTGCCGAGATCAAGAAAATGATGGTCGAGCGGGCGGTCTGATCCCACCAGTGAATTACGTCTGTCGTGATTGGACAGGTGCAAGATTAGGTTTGGCACCAAAATGCCTGTACTGCTCTTATTTCTTGCCTTTGGGGGTGTTCGCCTATTTCATTTGGCGCGCGCGCACCTCTTCGCTTACTCGCGAATGTCGGTAGCGAAAATGCAGAAATGTGGGCGCATGGGTCTGCATGTATTGCGGAGCAGAAGTGACAGCCAAGGCCTCGCCAATAGAATGTTAGAGGAAGTGAATGCAGTGGTGGGGCGACGATTAAGTCGCCCCAACTGTCGAATGGCCGCTCTGTTTATCCGGCATCAGGAAAAGCAGCTTGCAACGCAATTTCTACCATGTCCCCAAAGCTGCTTTGGCGATCAGAGGACGGCAGTGCCTCGCCAGTCAACAGATGATCCGAAACTGTCAGCACCGCCAGCGCACGGCATTTGTGACGGGCGGCAAGTGTATACAGTTCGGCCGCCTCCATTTCGACGCCCAGAATACCGTGCCTAACCATCTGCTCGTTCAGGTCAGGCCGTTCATCGTAGAACACATCAGAGGAATAGATCCCGCCAATATGGGTCGGCGTGCCCTTGGCCTTGGCTGCCAACGCTGCTGCTTGCAGCAGACCCCAATCGGCACAGGGGGCAAAGTTCAACTCCTTCATGATCCCACTTGAAGGTGTGTTCAGCGTTGTGGATGTCATGGCCAAAATTACATCCCGAACCTGAACGCTTTCTTGCATTCCACCACAGGATCCAATGCGGATCAGCGTTTTTGCGTCGAAATCACGGATCAGTTCATTGACGTAAATGGAAAGGGAGGGCATTCCCATTCCGCTGCCCTGAATTGTAACCGGGTTTCCATTCCAGTTTCCGGTAAAACCCAGCATTCCGCGGACGTCGTTTATTTGTTTGACATCGCTTAGAAAAGTTTCCGCTGCCCATTTTGCGCGATAAGGATCGCCAGGCAACAATACGGTTTCTGCAATATCGCCCTTTTCGGCACCAATATGAATTGTCATTTCGAATTGATACTCCGATTAAATTTCCAGATCGGAAATATCGGCACCCGCTTTCAAAGCGTCGTGCACCCATTGCGGCTTGCGACCGCGGCCCGTCCAGGTCTGTTCCGGGGCTGCCGGATTGCGGTATTTGGGCTTTGCTTTTGTGCCTTTGGTCGAACGGTTCGGGCCGCCTGCCAGTTCTGACAAAGAAAAACCGAACTTGGCTGCCGCCTTTTCCGCAGCCTCTAGGGCGTCGCGCCGTTCCTTTACCTCGGCCTCTTTCAAGGCCGCAGCAACTTTGTCACGCAAATCGATCAGATCTTTGCGCGACATGTTACCAAGTTTAATCCCCATTACCTTCTCCGTTATGGCAATTCTTTATCGTCCACATTGCCGCACACGGTAATTGTAATTAATGCCGTTAGCCATCCCCTTTTAGTTTCAGGACAGCGCAATTCATTCGGCAGCTAGATTTTGGGGATCTGCCAGAGTGACGATGTCACCCATAATCATATTCAATTCAAAGTTTTTCGGCGTGTAAATCTTTGAAACGCCCATTGATTTCAGTTTAATTGCATCTTCGTCAGGAATTATTCCGCCGACAATTACCGGAATGTCGGAAAGACCAGCAGAATGCAGCAGTTTCATTACATCTTCGACTAAGGGCAGATGACTGCCGGAAAGAATGGACAGACCAATAACATGCGCACCTTCAGTCACTGCGGCGTTAACGATTTCCTCGGGCGTCAGGCGGATACCTTCATAGCTGATATCCATCCCGCAGTCGCGAGCGCGAAAGGCGATTTGCTCGGCTCCGTTGGAGTGACCATCCAGCCCCGGCTTGCCAACCAGAAATTTCAGTCGGCGACCCAGTTTGTCGCTGACGGCATCCACTGCGGCTCGCAGGTCATCAAGGCCCTCTGTCTTGTTGGAAACTGATCCCGATACTCCGGTCGGGCCGCGATAGGTGCCGAATACGCGGCGCATCTCTTCGGCCCACTCTCCGGTTGTCACGCCGGCTTTGGCGGCGGCGATAGACGGCGGCATTATATTGGCACCACTTTTTGCGGCTTCTCGCAAGTCGCGCAAGGCATCGTCGACTGCGCGACTGTCCCTTGCTGATCGCCATTCGTTCAGACGGGCGATTTGTTGTTGTTCGACCGCAGGATCGACGACCATTATACCGCCATCTTCGGTCTGCAGGGGCGAGGCCTCGCCGTCGGTCCATTTGTTGACACCAACAACCACGGTTTCATTCCGTTCAATTCGGTTCAAACGTTCCGCATTGGAATCTACCAAACGGGATTTCATGTACTCGATCGAAGACACCGCGCCACCCATGGAATCCAGATTGGCGAGTTCTGCGCGTGCGCCTTGCTTCAGCTCTTCTACCTTTGTGTCCACAGCCGGGTTGCCGTCGAACAGATCGCCAAATTCCAGAAGGTCGGTTTCATAAGCCAAAATTTGTTGCATCCGCATCGACCATTGTTGATCCCAAGGGCGCGGAAGGCCCAAAGCCTCGTTCCAGGCAGGCAGTTGCACTGCGCGGGCGCGTGCCTTTTTGGACAGGGTAACCGCCAGCATTTCGATAAGAATGCGATACACGTTGTTTTCTGGCTGTTGTTCTGTGAGGCCCAGAGAGTTGACCTGAACACCATACCTGAATCGGCGAAACTTGGGGTCGGTTACGCCGTACCTCTGCTCAAGAATCTCGTCCCAAAGATCGACAAAAGCGCGCATTTTGCACATCTCGGTGACGAACCTGATGCCTGCGTTTACGAAAAATGAAATCCGCCCACAAAGTGCCGGAAAATCCTCGGCAGGGACTCGAGGGCGCAGTTCATCCAGCACGGCAATGGCGGTTGCCAACGCATAGGCCAATTCCTGTTCCGGTGTCGCTCCAGCTTCTTGCAGGTGGTACGAACAGACGTTCATCGGGTTCCACTTTGGAACGTTGGTATAGCAGTACTCGGCCACATCTGCGATCATCTTGAGCGACGGTTTGGGTGGGCAGACATACGTACCGCGACTGAGGTATTCTTTGATCAAGTCATTCTGTACGGTACCCTGCAACGTCGAAACTTCTGCTCCTTGTTCCTCGGCCACAGCAATGTACAGCGCCAATAACCACGGAGCAGTGGCATTGATGGTCATCGACGTATTCATTTGATCCAGCGGGATTTGTTCAAACAGAACCCGCATGTCGCCCAAGTGGCAGACTGGGACACCTACCTTGCCGACTTCGCCGCGGGCCAGCGTGTGATCACTGTCGTACCCGGTTTGCGTCGGCAAATCGAAGGCCACAGAAAGGCCCGTTTGGCCTTTGGCCAGATTGGCCCTGTAAAGCGCGTTGGATGCCTTGGCCGTGGAATGACCGGCATAGGTCCTGATAAGCCAGGGGCGATCTTTCTGCGTCTGCGTCATCGGGTAAGCCTCGCGCTTGGGTGGGCAATAATATTTCACAATTGAGTTCTAAATCGTAATTTTCGGGATATGTCAATTCGCTGCGATGCGGCATCTCTGTGTTTCTTCAGATTGTGACCGAAAGCAATTGGTGGCAGTGTGCACGAATGACGCAGACCGTTGAGTTACCTGTTTGGTTGTTTGTTCTGATCGTTGTTTTTGCAGCGGTCACTTTCGCCTCGCATTTTCTGTTTCCTTCGGTTCGGTGGTTTTTCCGCCGCCGATTGGAAAAGGCCGTAACCAAATTGAACCAGCGGCTGCAACGCCCGATCCAGCCATTCAAGCTGACGCGTCGGCACGACATGATCCAGCGCCTGATCTATGACCCTCAGGTGGGGCGGGCGGTTCAGAACCATTCGCTTGAAACCGGCGTGCCCGAGGCCGTGGCCTTTGAACAGGCACGCAGACACGCAAAAGAAATCGTACCGTCATTTTCCGCCTTCATGTACTTCGGCTTTGCCATTCGAGTGGCGCGTTTGCTGAGCAATGCATTTTATTATGTGCGGCTAAGCTATACAGACGAAAAGGCGCTGGAGGACATTGATCCTGACGCGACGGTCGTCTTTGTCATGAACCATCGCAGCAACATGGATTACGTGTTGGTAACCTATCTGGCCGCGCCGCAATCTGCATTGTCTTATGCGGTTGGAGAATGGGCGCGTGTCTGGCCGCTAAGCCGGTTGATTCGGGCGATGGGGGCCTATTTCATTCGCAGGAAGTCCGGCAGTGAATTGTATCGTCAGGTTTTGGCCTGTTACGTGCGCCAGGCAACCGAGGCAGGTGTAGCGCAGGCGATGTTCCCCGAGGGCGGACTGAGCCTGACAGGCAATTTGGGCCGGCCAAAGCTGGGATTGTTGAAATACATCATCGAAGGCACGTCAGAAATGGATCGCGACGTAGTCTTTGTGCCCGTGGCGTTGAACTATGACCGCGTTCTGGAAGACACGGTGCTGACTGCTGCGGCATTGGGATCAGAACGGCGTTTTCGGGCAAGGATCGGTGTAGTCTCTCGTTGGATGGGCAAGCAAATGGGGCGTCGTCTTATTGGCCGGTACAAGCGCTTTGGGATTGCTTCGGTTCGATATGGGCTGCCGGTTTCGCTGCAAGAGTTCAGGGTCAGGCACAAACAGGATCTGATGACGGATCTGGCACGAGAGTTGATGGCAAGGATCGGTTCGGCTGTCCCCCTGGTTCCCGCACCGGCGGCCTGTTGGTTGGTGCAAAGCCATGGGGCCATGCCCGAAGACCGACTTAAATCACAAATCAAGGAATTAATGCAGCAAAGGGGTTGTTTGATCCAGAACGATGATCAGGCGATTTCTGATGCGCTCGATCAATTGGTCGAGAGGCGCATACTGCGACGTGATGGTGATAAAATGCTGCCCTCAGAGGAACGTACGGACCTGATGAATTTCTATGCGGCATCCGCGTCTATTGATCCGACGAACCGAAATGCTGCGACAGCAAAAGACATTTCTGCGCTCGCAGGGTCATAAAATTTCAAAAACAGCATCAAAATCTATTGCAATATTTCTTTTCGACCAATATTCCATCCTTTGAACACCGCGATTCTGCGCCGCGGCAACGAATTTGATTGAGGGAGGCCGATATGGCTTTGGACACGGACAGCAGCATCGCGTCGTACGAGGCACCTGAAAAAGACCTCTATGAAATGGGTGAGATCCCTCCGATGGGGTATGTGCCCAAGCAAATGTATGCCTGGGCCATCCGCAAAGAGCGCCATGGCGAACCGAATACCGCCATGCAGTTGGAAGTCGTTGACATACCAAAACTCGACAGCCACGAAGTGCTGGTTCTCGTGATGGCAGCAGGAGTGAATTATAACGGGGTGTGGGCCTCTCTGGGTACGCCGATCAGCCCATTTGATGGTCACAAGGCACCCTATCATATCGCCGGTTCTGACGCATCCGGCATCGTCTGGGCTGTGGGCGACAAGGTTAAGCGCTGGAAGGTCGGCGACGAAGTCGTGATTCATTGCAATCAGGATGATGGCGATGACGAAGAATGTAATGGGGGCGATCCCATGTATTCGCCAAGCCAACGTATCTGGGGTTATGAGACGCCTGACGGGTCTTTTGCACAGTTCACCAATGTTCAGGCGCAACAGCTTATGCCACGTCCCAAGCATCTGAGCTGGGAAGAAAGTGCTTGCTATACACTGACGCTGGCCACCGCTTACCGGATGTTGTTTGGACATGAACCACATGATCTGAAGCCCGGCCAAAACGTGCTGGTCTGGGGTGCTTCGGGTGGATTGGGTTCTTATGCCATTCAGCTGATCAATACGGCCGGCGCGAATGCGATTGGCGTCATTTCTGACGAAAGCAAGCGTGATTTTGTCATGGGATTGGGCGCAAAGGGTGTTTTGAACCGCAAGGATTTTAATTGCTGGGGTCAGTTGCCTACCGTTAACACTCCGGAATACGCCGAGTGGTTTACAGAGGCCCGCAAGTTCGGCAAGGCCATCTGGGATATCACGGGCAAGGGCGTGAATGTCGACATGGTGTTCGAACACCCGGGCGAAAGCACCTTTCCGGTCTCAACCTTTGTCGTGAAAAAAGGCGGCATGGTCGTCATCTGCGCCGGAACTACCGGATACAACCTGACCTTTGACGTGCGTTATATGTGGATGCACCAAAAGCGTTTGCAGGGATCGCATTTTGCGCATCTGAAACAGGCCGCAGCAGCGAACAAACTGATGGTCGAGCGTCGTCTGGATCCGTGCATGTCCGAAGTGTTTACCTGGAAAGATCTGCCCGAGGCGCATATGAAAATGCTCCGTAATGAACACAAACCGGGCAATATGTCGGTACTGGTTCAGGCACCGCAGACTGGTTTGCGAACACTTGAAGAAGTTCTTGATGCATAAAGTCTGACTTGGTCGCGCCAAATCTGGCCCGCGAATCGCAGCTGCGGTTCGCGGGTTTTTTGTTTCCAATTGTAAAACTATTAGTTTCAAATACTTGCGCGCGATCTTCTCACGATATCTGGGGAGTGATTTTCAGTGAGTATTCGCAGAAATGAACCACATGGTATGGTTGTGTTAACCCTTCATTAACCATTTAGAGCAGACCCTGATGGCGCAAAACGAGTGGATACTGGACGTTCTGTCGGACCTCAAATCTTTCGCCGCCGCGAATGGGATGGGAATGCTTGCCGAACAGCTTGACGATACCAAGCTGGTCGCAGCGGCCGAGATTGCGTCCTTGAAAGATGAGGCACGGGCGCCCGCGAATGGGAACACAGGTCGATTTGAACCAGATACTCGAAGATCTGGAAGGCACCAGCACGCTTGAAGAGTTAAGCGAAGTTACCGTCAAGCTGAAAGACATGCTTGGCATTGGGCATATCACATATCATTGGGTGGACAGCGCGGGCGATCAGTACGGATGTACCACCTATCCGGATGCCTGGGCCCAGCGATATCTTGAGCGGAACTATCACAGAACCGATCCGGTCATTTTAGGCTGTTTCCAGCGCTTTCAACCCGTCGATTGGAAATCGCTGGACTGGTCAGGAAAAGCTTCAAAAGCGTTCTTGCATGACGCGCTGAACCACGGGGTTGGAAATCAGGGCTATTCAATCCCGCTTCGCGGGCCAAGCGGACAATTTGCACTGTTTACGGTGAACCACAGTTGCGATGACGAAAACTGGCGGGATTTTATTGCGACCTACGGGCGGCAGTTGATCCTTGTTGCCCACTATTGCAACAGAAAGGCGCTTGAATTTGAAAGCGGCAGACAGCCAGAGCCTTCGCGCGCCCTGTCACCTCGGGAAGTTGACGCGCTGACGTTGCTGGCGCTGGGATACAATCGTGCGCAAGTCGCACACTCACTTACAATCTCGGAACATACATTGCGTGTTTACATCGAAAGCGCCCGTTTCAAACTGGGCGCTGCGAATACGACCCATGCTATAGCCACGGCACTAAGCCGAGGGTTGATAGTGGTTTAAAGGCGCGTCCGGCCCCCTCACTACAGGTTAAACACAGATTCGTACCCCCTTGTCCCGCTTATGCAGGACAAGGGGATCAAGTTATGCTGCGTTATCTGTTTTCGGATGAACTGCACAATTTCCCAAAACTGGCAGAGGGGATGTTTCAGGACCGCGCTGATCAGTTCAAGACACGATTGGGATGGGATGTCTCTGTCGACAAACGAGGGGAAGAACGCGACAAATACGACGCACTGAATCCGCTCTATGTCCTCTGGGAAGCAGAGGATGGCAGCCACGGTGGTTCCACGAGGATGCTGCCGACGACCGGACCGGTTATGGTCAATGACGTATTCGGACATTTGACCGGCGAAGGGCCAATCCATAGTCCCCAGATATGGGAAGTTACGCGCTTTTGCCTTTCGCGAAAGGCACGACCGCGCATTGCGGCGGCCATTATGTTGGGTGGCGGTGAGGTGATGGAAATTTAATTTGACTCATCTGGCCGGAGTTTTTGATGCGCGGATGGTTCGCATCTATCGGCTGATTGGGTCGTCCCCATCCATCCTTGGATCCCAAGGTGATGGTCGCGGTCGGATATCGGTGGGTCTGTGGCCCAAATCAGCGCAGGATTGCGATCGCGTGGCCGCGCGTGCAGGCATACCCAGAGAGCTGTCACGACATTGGTTCAACACCGC
>JBPCWT010000430.1:0-2678 GCA_051009255.1 Ruegeria sp.
ATTTAGAAGCTGCAATTCAAGTCATGCAACTCTTCGAGTGATAGGGTGTGTTTATCGCTTCGATCAAAAAACAAAACTTATTTGAATGACGTGAATTTGCTAAGACGGACAGTGAAAAAGGGGGGAGTCGTTGCGATTCCTTACCGTTCTGCACGCGCGACGGCGCAATCAACCAGCCATGATCGGAGACCGCAATGGACGGAAGCGACAACGGAAACATGGGCAAATGCCCCGTGATGCACACGAATACGGGTGTCAGATCAAATCGTGACTGGTGGCCCAATCAGCTGAACCTTTCAATTCTGCATCAGCACGCGCCCGCGTCCAATCCCTTGGGCGACAGCTTTGACTACGCGGAAGAGTTCAAAAAACTGGATTATCAGGCGCTCAAGCAGGATCTTTATGCTTTGATGACGGATTCCCAAGATTGGTGGCCCGCCGATTATGGCCATTACGGAGGCCTGTTCATTCGCATGGCATGGCACAGCGCCGGAACGTACCGAACCGCTGACGGCCGAGGGGGTGGTTCGACCGGCACACAGCGGTTTGCGCCACTCAACAGTTGGCCGGACAATGGCAACCTGGACAAGGCGCGGCGTTTGTTGTGGCCGATCAAGCAGAAATACGGAAACCAGATCTCGTGGGCGGACCTTATGATTCTGGCTGGCAACTGTGCCATTGAATCAATGGGCGGCAAAACTTTTGGTTTCGCCGGTGGGCGCACAGATATCTGGGAGCCCGAGGAAGACATCTATTGGGGTACCGAGACAGAGTGGCTGGCGACCAGCGATCAGGATAACAGCCGCTACTCGGGCGAGCGCGACTTGGAAAACCCCCTTGCCGCTGTTCAGATGGGCCTGATCTATGTGAATCCCGAAGGTCCCGATGGCGAACCCAACGTGCTGGCCTCGGGTCGCGATATTCGCGAAACGTTTGGGCGTATGGCCATGAATGACGAAGAAACCGTGGCACTGGTTGCCGGCGGTCATACTTTTGGCAAGGCTCATGGTGCCGGTGACCCGGCGCTGGTCGGCCCCGAACCCGAGGCCGCACCGATCGAGACAATGGGGCTGGGCTGGATTAACGACTTTGGATCCGGCAAGGGTGACGATACCACCACCAGTGGAATCGAAGGCGCCTGGACCGCGAACCCTATCGAATGGGACAACGGCTACTTTGATCTGCTATTTGGGTACGACTGGAACCTGACCAAAAGCCCTTCGGGCGCGTGGATATGGGAACCCGCCAATGTCAAAGAACAGGACATGGCCCCTGCTGCACATGATCCGTCTAAAAAGGTCAAAACCATGATGACCACCGCCGACATGGCGATGCGTATGGATCCGATCTATGGCCCGATATCCAAGCGATTTCACGAAAACCCCGAAGAATTCGCTGACGCATTTGCGCGTGCATGGTTCAAGTTGACCCACCGCGACATGGGTCCGCGTTCGCGGTATTTGGGGGCCGAGGCACCAACCGAAGAACTGATTTGGCAGGACAACGTTCCAGCCGTCGACCACGAGCTTGTAGACGATGCCGATGTATCGGCGCTCAAGTCAAAAATTCTGGCAACGGGCCTGTCGGTTTCTGAACTGGTATCGACTGCATGGGCATCCGCTTCGACATTCCGCGGTTCAGACATGCGTGGCGGCGCGAATGGCGCGCGCATCCGCCTGGCACCGCAAAAAGACTGGGACGTGAACGAACCACTGAAGCTAACCAAGGCGCTAGACGCCTTGGAAAACGTGCAGAGGGCATTTAACGACGCTCAATCCGGAGCCAAAAAAGTGTCGCTCGCCGATATGATCGTTCTGGGTGGTGCCGCTGCGATAGAACAAGCTGCAAGTGCGGCCGGGCAGGACGTTTCCGTTCCCTTTTCTCCGGGCCGAACGGACGCGACGCAAGATCAGACAGATGTGGAATCAGTCGCGGTGCTGGAACCGATCGCAGATGGCTTCCGTAACTATCAGCGTCAGGAATACAGCGTCTCCGCCGAAGAACTCTTGGTGGACAAAGCGCAGCTATTGAACCTTTCGGCCCCTGAAATGACCGTTCTTGTCGGTGGAATGCGTGTGCTGGGCGGGAACTTCGGCGGATCAGAGCATGGCGTGTTAACCGACCGGGTCGGGGCGCTCAGCAATGATTTCTTCGTCAACCTGTTGGATACGGGCGTCGACTGGCGCCCTGCTTCAGGCGGCGCTGGAGTGTACGAAGGCCGGGACCGGGCAACCGGCAATCTGAAATGGACCGGAACGCGGGTTGATCTGGTGTTCGGCTCCAACTCGCAACTGCGCGCCCTGGCCGAAGTCTACGGTCAGAATGATGCTGGCGGAAAATTCGTTCATGACTTTGTTGCCGCTTGGAACAAGGTTATGAATGCAGATCGCTTCGATCTGGATTGACGTTCCGATCTTGGACCAAGAAAACGCCGCCCCGATTCAAGTATTGGGGCGGCTTTCGCTTTGATTGCGTTCACTCAGCCATCGCGCGATTCCTCGAAATGGCAGAAAACTCATTCCAAAACGATTCCCTGAGCGCTTGTGCTACGAAACGAATTTCTAGATGATTATAAGTTAACTAATTGATTTGAAATATTATTCAAAGAAAGTGCTGTGAATTTAGAAGTTTTTTCGAAATGGGGGTTGCGACCTCAGAATGTAATCCGTAAATAGCGC
>JBPCWT010000431.1:0-9855 GCA_051009255.1 Ruegeria sp.
GTCCATGACGGTCCCCGGACTCCTTTTGCTGACCTGCGATCGGCCAATGTTTGGGAATGCAAGTTGGGGGGGGTGTGTTTGGTGCGATGGGCGCATTCCAGTCGCAATCCATCGCCGCATTCAGATCAATAGCTGAAGTCAGGATAGATACGCGACAGGTCGCCGCCCCAATCGCCGTTGTAATGGTCCAGCAACTCGTCCGCCGGAACCTTGCCGGTTTCGAGACTGTCCTTGAGCGCGTTAAGGAAATGGGTTTCGTCGGGCACCAGACCGCCAGCGCCGGGATAGGCGCGGGCCTTGAGACCGGCATCGGCAATCGCCACGACCTCGCGCGCGAGATCGTGCATGTTGATGTTGCCGACCTGCGCCTGTAGCCCGTGAACCGATGCCTCGACCCGCAACGCCTCGCGCGTTTCCGCGTCCCAGCCCTTGACCAGATCCCACGCCGCATCCAGCGCGGACTGATCGTAGGTCAGGCCGACCCAAAATGCAGGCAGCGCACACAGCCGCCGCCACGGGCCGCCATCAGCGCCGCGCATCTCCATGAATTTCTTGATCCGCGCCTCGGGGAAGGCGGTGGTCAGGTGATCGGCCCAATCGCTGAGCGTTGGCGTTTCGCCCGGCAGCGCGGGCAGTTTTCCGTTCAGGAAATCGCGGAACGACATGCCCAGCGCGTCGATGTATTTTCCGTCGCGGTAGACAAAGTACATCGGTACGTCCAGCGCGTATTGCACATAGCGTTCAAACCCGAAACCTTCCTCAAAAACAAAGGGCAACATGCCGGTTCGGGCGTCATCCAGATGCCGCCAGATGTAACTGCGCCAGCTTTTGTGGCCGTTGGGTTTGCCTTCGAAAAATGGTGAATTGGCAAACAGCGCGGTGGCCACGGGTTGCAGCGCAAGTGCAACGCGCAGTTTCTGAACCATGTCGGCTTCGGACCCGAAGTCGATATTGACCTGAACCGTGCAGGTCCGGCGCATCATGGCGCGGCCAAGGTCGCCGACCTTTTCCATGTAGTCGTTCATCAGAACATACCGGCCCTTGGGCATCAGCGGCATGTCGTCGTGTTTCCAGATCGGGGCGGCACCCAGGCCGATAAAGCCAACACCGATCTTGTCGGAGATGTCCTTTACATCCCGCAGGTGGGCGTTCACCTCGTCGCAGGTTTCGTGAATCGTCTCCAGCGGCGCACCGGACAGTTCCAGTTGCCCACCGGGTTCAAGCGACACATTCGCGCCGTCTTTTTGCAGGCCGATGAGTTTCCCGCCTTCTTCCAGCGGTTCCCATCCATGCAGATCGCGCAGACCCTGAAGCACGGCCAGAATCGACCGCTCGCCCTCGAATGGCAGCGGCTTCAGCGTGTCCTTGCAGTACCCGAATTTCTCGTGCTCGGTGCCGATACGCCAATCGGCCTTGGGCTTGCAGCCGTCTTCGAGATACTCGGCCAGCTGTTCGTGGCGTTCGATCGGTCCGCCGCCGGACTGAGGGATAGACATGAACCGTTCTCCGATCCTGATGTGTCCTGATTTAAAGGCCAGTCGTGGGGGCAAACGACCCGGGTGTCAATGCAGCCGCGCCTGCGGCGGGCGTGAAGACCGGCGTTCCCAGATCACGACCGGGTGAGCGGACCCGCTGTGAAGTTCCGACAGCATCTGTTCGGTCTTTAATCCGGGTAGATTTGAAAACACGTCAAACAGCACCTCGGCCCCTTCGGCGTTCACCGGAATGCAAAGCGCGGGTTGTCCGGCCTGTTCCAGAACCCAATGCGCGGGGCGCAATGTCGGGTCCAGCGCAAGGCGTTCAATCTCGCGCGTGGCGACAATGCCACCGGTCAGGGGGCCAAGATAGGTTATCTGGCCTTCGTCAATTGTCACGACTCCCGGCCCGCCTGCGCCAGTTCGAAAACGCGCCCTTTGTATCCCGATGACGGCAAGAGCGGCGGATACCGCAACAAGAACCCAACCCAGCCAGCCCAGCAAGCCACCGGGGCCCCCGATCCAGCTGAGGCCAAGGATCAGGACAAATGCGGCGGCAAGCACTTCGCGCCAGCGCCACAGGGCCAGTTTGGCTTCGGGTCGAATGAAACTCATGTGTCCTCTCGCTCTGCGACACCCGGATAAGGGGCCGCGATTGCTTGAAACTGCATATCAGATAAATCGTGCAGCAGCGTTCGGTCTTCAAGGGTTCCGTCGTCGTGAATCGTTGCCTGCCACAACGCGCCGTTTTCGGACCATTGCACAAAGGGGCCAAATTTATCGGCCCATTGCCATCCCGGCAGATCAATCGTTTTGGTGTTGTCCGCTGAAACCAGCGCATAGCGGTTTGAAATCAGCGCCCGGTTCTTTGCGCCGGTTTCGAAAGTCAGCCTGAGGTTCCATGCTGCGGAAACGGTGGTTTGCAATTCAGCATCGTATCGCTGATGCCTCGCGTGTTCCCAACCGCGCCTTTGCATTTGAGCGGCGAACAGATCACCCATGTGGAACCCATCTGTCGAGTGCGGGAACGCGGTTTGGTCAGCCGGTCTCAGCCCGTCCGGCAAATCCGAAGGTGCCTGTGCCCCGTTCAGCCATAGCAAGCCATCGTCTGTGAATGCGCCGCCGCCGTGCCAGCTGCTGGATTGCGGCCAGTACGCAATGGCCCGCAGCCACGGGGCCCGCGATACCGCTGTCCAGCACCGACCGCCCCGACAGGCAAAGTAGACCATGTGACGACCGTCCGGTGATATATCGCAACGATATTCATGAATGCGACCCTTGAGCCATTGCCCAAGCTGGATCTGGCCTGTGCTGCGGTTCCACAGAATGCTGGCGGTTTCGTCGCTTGGTCCACGTCTGAGGATCAGCGCGTGATCCGAGCCCGTCGCGATCAGAACGTGCAGCCGGGGCGGAGGCGTCATCCCCAATCCCCCAGCGCCTGCTGCCAGATGGTCATCGCTGCGACGGCGGCGGTGTCGGCACGCAGAATGCGGGGGCCAAGGCTGACGACATGCGCGAAGGGCAGTGACACCAGCCGTTTACGTTCACGTTCGGAGAATCCGCCTTCGGGGCCGATCAGGATCGCCCATGGCTGCCCTGTTTCATGTTCGACAAGGTGCAGGGCCGAGCCGACCTTTGCCTCGTCGCAGAACATCAATTGCCGGTTATCGGGCCAGCTGTCCAGCAGGCGGTCCAGCCTTTGCAGGTTGTCGACCTGCGGTACAAATGTGCCGCCGCATTGTTCGGCAGCCTCGACCGCGTGGGCCTGCAGACGGTCCTGCCGGATACGTTCGGAATTGGTGAATTCAGTCTGGACCGGAACAATGCGCGCCGCGCCCATCTCGGCCGCTTTTTCAACGATGAAATCGGTGCGTGCCTTTTTGATCGGCGCGAACAGCAACCACAGATCCGGCGGCAGCTGCAAGGGTCTGGTCTGCCGGGTGCAGGTTAGAACCCCGCCCCGTTTTCCGGCCTCGGCCACGCTGGCCAGCCATTCGCCATCCTGCCCGTTGAACAGGGCCACGGTGTCGCCAACACCCTGCCGCATGACGCCGAACAGGTAATGGGCCTGCTCGCGCGTCAAAGGAACTGATTGCTCATCACCCAGTGGGTGATCTACATAAAGCCTGATCTTCGCACTCATGAGACCCTACATATGCAAGGCAATGCCCCAACACCAGACGGTCAGGTCGCCGATGCCGTAAGCGGCAATTGGGTCGATACGCTGGCACCGGCGTTCAGCCGTCCTTACCTGCGCCTGTCGCGCGCGGATCGGCCCATTGGCACGTGGCTGCTGCTGATCCCCTGCTGGTGGGGTCTGGTTCTGGCGATGCTTGCAGGGGGCGATGCCCGGTGGGGTGATTTGTGGATTGCCGCCGGTTGCGCGATTGGTGCATTCCTGATGCGCGGCGCTGGATGTACGTGGAATGACATTACCGACCGCGAATTCGACGGACAGGTCGAACGGACCCGGTCGCGGCCGATCCCTTCGGGGCAGGTCAGCGTGGCACAAGCCTATGCGTGGATGGGGTTGCAATGCCTGCTGGCGCTGGCGATTCTGCTGACATTCAACCGCGCCGCCATTGCGATGGGTGTCTTGTCGCTGTTGCCGGTAACAATTTACCCTTATGCAAAAAGGTTCACGTGGTGGCCGCAGGTGTTTCTGGGTCTGGCCTTTAACTGGGGCGCGTTGCTGGCATGGGCTGCGCACAGCGGGTCGCTGGGCTGGCCTGCCGTTCTGCTGTACCTGTCCGGCATTTCGTGGACGCTGTTCTATGACACGATCTATGCCCATCAGGACACCGAGGATGATGAGCTGATCGGTATCAAGTCCACCGCGCGCCTGTTCGGCACTGATACCGCCAAATGGCTGAAGTACTTTCTGGTCGCCACTGTGTCGTTGATGGGGCTTGCCGTGCTGGAGGCCGTTTATCCCGGCGGTTCGATCTTTGCGCTGGTTCTGGGAATCGCGGGACCGTGGGCAATGGGGTGGCATATGGCATGGCAATTGCGCGGTCTGGACATCGAGAACAACGCCAAGCTGCTGCAACTTTTCCGGGCCAATCGCGACACCGGCTTGATTCCGCTGATCTTCTTCTGCGCCGCGCTGCTGGTCTGATTGCACCTCTGCTCTGGTGACTATATGACTTCGGCTCAACTGCACGAAAAGTAACACATCACCCTATGCGCCTGCCCTATCCAATTGCCGTTTCGCTGATAATTTCTGTGTCGTTCGGGCTGTGCCTGCTGGGGGCCAGAATTGCTGTTACAAAGGTCGAAGAAGGGTCCGAATTCGCGGTCAGGCGCGCCCTTGATCTGAAGGGCCATGACTGGGCCGAAGTTCAATCAGACGGGTTGCGTGTGATTCTGACAGGATACGCGCCAAGCGAGGCGACCCGGTTCAATGCGCTGACGGTTGCAGGTACCGAGGTTGATGCATCGCGCGTGATTGACGAGATGAACGTGACGCCGACGGCTGATCTGACGCCGCCCCGATTCTCGGCCGAGATTCTGCGAAATGACAGCGGTATATCGGTGATCGGGCTGATCCCGGCCAGTGTCGACCGTGATACGTTCGTTCAGTCCCTGCAAAAGATCGATCAGGTCACCCGTGTTTCAGACCTGATGGAAAGCGCCGATTATCCCAAGCCAGAGGGTTGGGACGAGGCGGTTTCATATGCTGTTTTTGCCCTGTCCAAACTGCCACGCGCAAAAATCTCGGCCAGTCCGGGGCTGGTAAAAGTTACGGCGATTGCCGACAGCCAGCAGGAAAAGGAAAGGCTGGAGCAAGAGCTGACCCGCGCAGCGCCGCCCAGCCTGCGGATCGGGTTGTCGATCTCGGCCCCGCGCCCGGTCATCACGCCGTTTACGATGCGTTACCTGATCGACGAAAAAGGTGGGCGGTTCGATGCCTGTTCAGCACAGGACGAGACCGCGCGGGATGTGATTGTCGCCGCGGCGCAGGGTGCAGGCCTTACGGGGCCGTCATCCTGCACGATCGGGTTGGGCGTTCCCACGCCGCGATGGGACGAGGCCGCAGAACAAAGCATTCGTGCGCTGGCCGATCTTGGCCGGGGGACTGTCACGATGTCGGATGCAGATATCACTCTGGTCGCGGCACAAGGGACCAGCCCGGCCCTGTTCGATCGTGTTGTTGGCGAGCTTGAAAATGCCTTGCCGGATATTTTTGCGCTGTATGCGGTTCTGCCCGAACCGGAAACCGAAGAAGCCACCGGTCCGCCGGAATTTTCCGCGACCCGCAGCCCTGAAGGGCTGGTTCAGTTACGCGGCCGCCTGAGCGACGAAACTCTTCACGCCATGACCGACAGTTTTGCGCGTGCGGCGTTTGGGTCGGATTCGGTCTATGTTGCCACGCGCATCGCGTCCGACCTGCCACCGGACTGGCCCGTACGGGTACTTGCGGGGCTTGAGGCGCTGTCCATTCTGAACAATGGCGCGTTGACCGTGACGCCCGATTCCGTAGTTCTGAACGGGATCAGCCACGAAGAGGACGCGAGGGCCAGGATCGCCGGATTGCTGTCTGACAAGCTGGGCGAGGCGCAGGATTTCACGCTGTCGATCACGTACGAGGCGCCACCACCGGAACCCGAAGAGATTCTGCCGGACCCCGAAGAATGCAAGGCGCGGATCGTCGAAGTGCAGGTTGCCAACAAGATCGCGTTTGAGCCGGGATCGGCGACAGTTGCATCTGAATCGCGGGATGCGTTGAACCAGATCGCCGATATCCTGCGGGAATGCGGCCCGATCCGAATGGAAATTCAGGGCCACACCGACAGTCAGGGACGCGAAGAGATGAACCAGCAGCTGAGCCAGGGACGCGCCCAGTCGATCCTGAACGAGTTGCGTGCGCGGCGGGTTCCGACCTCGAGTTTTTCTGCCGTCGGGTATGGGGAAACGCAGCCCATCGCGGATAATGAGACCGAGGAAGGCCGCGAGGAAAACCGCCGTATCGAATTCCGCCTGATCCGCCCGGAACCGGTTGAAAACATCGAAACCGGGTTGGAGGCGATGGAGCCGCCAACGGATGAGGCGGAAGCGGAACAGCCAGAAAGTGATGCATCCGAAGCAGATGCAGGGGACGAATAAATGAACAGAGCCGAATTCATAATTGCCGCCGCTATTATCCTTTTTGCGGCCTTTTGCATGGGTTGGTTTGCCAACTGGCTGGCCCATCGCATGTCACGGGTCAGCCAAAGCGACGTTGCGGATCTGGACAGGATGAGCCGGGAACTGCACGAGGCCGAAGAAACCCGTGATCAGGCGATCACCTATCTGCAGCAACGCGAGGCCGAGCTGACAAATCAGCTGACCCAGACCGAGGCAGAGCTGGCAGCGGCAATGGACGGTTTACGCGCTGCCCGGCAAGACGCCGAAGAATTGCGTGGGCGAATCAACAACATTGACTAGGGCCGTGGGCGCTTGATTGACGGGTAAAAACACCGCTTTCCCGGCGGTTTTCACCTGTTCCCTGTCGTACCCCCCAAGTTGCGCCGGAATCTCGGCATTAATTGGCCGGTGCTGCCCTTTCAGCTTTGACTAATCCAATAAATTCAACATACTGCATGGGTGCAATTTTGCCTGCACTTAATTGTGACCACCATCCTGCACAATGGAGCGTGCCATGAATTTCATGAAGACTTTAAAGACCGCAACTATCTTAAGCACTTTCACCGCAACTGCTGCCCTGGCCTCGGATGTCATTCCTTCGGAAAATGACACCTTTACCAAGTGGGGCGAAGAGTCCGGCTGGACCATCTTTGTTGATGACAACCGGGGTTCGTGCCTTATCGAACGCGTGGACGCAAATGCGAACGTGGTGCAAATGGGCCTGACCAAGGATCACGAAATGGGTTACCTTGGCGTTTTCACAAAGAACGACATCGGCCTGTCGGGTAAAAAGGAAGAAATTATTCTTTCTCTTGATGGAAACATGTATTCCGCCGAAGCCCGCAAGAAGACCAAGCATCTGGCGGAAGGTTACACCGGTGGATACATCCTGGCGAACAACCCGAACTTTGTCGAAGATGTCATGAAAAAGTATGACATGACCGTGTTCCCCGAAAAGGAATTCGCGTTCGACGTCAGCCTGGACGGCACTTTCAAGGCCATCGAAGCGGCCCGCAAGTGCAACATGGAACAATCCAGCTGATCCAATCAGTCTCTCCGGCATCCGAACGGGTGCCGGAAACCATGACTACCAACGACCCAGCGCATCCTCGTCTTCGTCCCTTGCGGCGACCCAGCCGGACCCGGAGTTGGTAATTTCCTTTTTCCAGAACGGCGCGCGGGATTTGAGGTAATCCATCAGATACTCGGCGGCCTCGAACGCGTCCTTGCGATGGCGCGCAGCGGTGGCGACCATCATGATCCGGTCACCCGGGGCAAGCCGCCCGTGGCGGTGAATGATCAGCACATCCCCCAACGACCACCTTTGCGCAGCTTCTTCGGCAATCTTTGTAAGCGCCTTTTCGGTCATGCCGGGATAATGCTCGATCTCCATCACATCCAGATCACCGCTGGCCAGATCGCGGACAACGCCGGTAAAGGTCACGATCGCGCCGCTGGTGACATCACCTGCGGCAAATGCGTTGGATTCTGCACCCAGATCGAACTCTTCGCGCTGAACAGAGATGCGCACGGGCCTAGCCCCCGGTCATTGGTGGAAAGAACGCAACCTCACGCACGCCATCCAAAGAGGCGTCAAAATCCGAAAGCTCTTGGTCCAGTGCCACGCGCAGGGCCGAAAGGTCGGCGAATGCCGCCTCATATCGGGGTTCACGCGCGCGGAGTTCATCGACCAGTTCCGTCACTGTTGCAGCGCCGGTTTCCAGTTGCTCTTTTGGAACGCCGATCCGTTCGCGGACCCAAGCGAAATAGAGCACGTTCATAACTCAGGTCTCCTTCAGGTGGGGCATAGCTTTACGTAGGTAGTCAAAGCCCGTGATCAATGTCAGCGTCGCGGCAATCCACAACAGCCACAAACCGATCCGGCCTGACCAGAACATGCCCTCCAGCTTCCACCGCAATCCGTTTACGTCGTCCACGTCGCCACTCAGGATCTGATCGACAAGGGCCGCATCCATGCCAAAGGACGACTTCACAAGGTAATGTTCAAAAATCCCCTGAGAGAACAGGACGGCAATGGCGACCATCTGCGCAGTGGTTTTCCATTTTGCCAACTTGGTGACCTTGAGCGTACCCGCAACGTCGCCAAGATATTCGCGCAGGCCCGAGACGAAAACCTCGCGGAACAGGATCACGGTCGCCGGCAGCACCAGCCACGGTGTCCAGTGTTCAGCCGAATAGCCAACAAGGATCATCAGCGCGATGACAACCATCGCCTTGTCGGCGATCGGGTCCAGCATCGCGCCAATCTTGGTTTCCTGTTTCCACGCCCGTGCAAGATAGCCATCGAACCAGTCAGTGATGGCAGCCGACAGAAACAATATCAGAGCGAACCAATCGGCATAAGGCCGCGTGAAATACAGAAACATGACGGCAAGGCCCGGTGCTGCAAGCAGACGGAGCAAGGTCAGGATGTTGGGCACGTTCCACTTCATGACGCAGACATTATATCGCTGTTTCCTGACTGGAAACCCGGCCTGTTGAAAAACTGCAATAACAACAGGTGCCTGTAACAATTCAGATTTTGGTTCATCGTAAAGAATTCAATCCCCGTTCGCGGCTGACGCCGAATGGAGCTGGGGCTTCATCCTTTGTCATGGAAGAAGTCGTAAACCGTTTCGGCCATGGAATCCGAGATGCCATCGACCGCCTTGAGATCGGCCAGATTTGCGCGGCTGACTGCCTTGGCGCTGCCGAAATGGGCCAGCAGCGCACGTTTGCGCGTTGCCCCGACGCCCGGAATTTCGTCCAGCGGCGTCGCACCAACTGCCTTGGCCCGTTTTGCGCGATGCGTGCCGATGGCGAACCGGTGCGCCTCGTCCCTGAGACGCTGGATAAAGTACAGGACCGGGTCGTTGCGCTTCAGGGCAAATGGTCGTTGCCCGACGCGGTGAAATTCTTCTTTGCCGTGGTCGCGGTCTACGCCCTTGGCAACGCCGACCATCGGAATGTCTTCGACCCCGTGCGCCTGCATGATCTCTTGCACCGCGCTGACCTGCCCTGCGCCGCCGTCGATCAGCAGCAGGTCCGGCCAGTGCCCCTTGGCGCGATCCGGGTCTTCTTTCAGCAAGCGGGTAAAGCGGCGGGTCAGGACCTCTTTCATCATGCCGAAATCGTCGCCGGGCGTCAGGTCATCGCCACGGATGTTGAACCTGCGATAGGCGTTTTTCATAAACCCTTCGGGTCCTGCCACGATCATGCCACCGACAGCGTTGGTGCCCTGAATGTGCGAGTT